>JAAGZN010000192.1 GCA_024206165.1 Bacteroidota bacterium | reverse complement strand
TTATAAAATATTATAAAAAAAATACAATCGGTATCTATCACTAATAAAATATGTTGATATAAAATGAGAAAACCTATTTTGATAATAAAAATTTGATGCTAAAATATTAAAAATTAAGAGTTTTCTATCAGGCACTAAATACAAAAAAAATTTAAATTCATTAAAAAAATTATTTGAAAATAATATATTAGGAGCTACTGCTAAAGAATTACCTTTTTATGAATTAAAAAAGTTTCATGAATTTGATGAAGAATTAGAAACAAATAATTTAGATAATTTCATTTTAAAGATTAATAATGAAAATTTTAAATATTTTCTAAATCTTTATAAAAAAGAATTAAACAGATTAATTGAAAATAAATTAAAAGAATTTTCAAATTTATCTAAAGATGATCTTGCAAAAATTGAAGGTAATCCAATTTTAAAAGCTATTTATGAAAAACGAGATACTCAAACAAGAACGAATATTGATAATGATGCTCATTTAAATTTATTAGAAAAAGCTAAGAATTTTAATGAATTAAAAACAATATTAGAAAGTCATAAAGAACAATTTGATAAAATAAAAGAGATCAATATAAATTATAAATTACAAGAGATCATTAAAAAGCTTTTACCAACATTGACTTTTGATATACTTAACTCAATTTATACTAATAAATTAATTATGGATAACTTAGTTAATTTAAAAGAATATAAACAATTTATAAAAGATCAATTAAAATCAATTGAAACAATTACTGAATTGGATAATACGATTAAAAATCAAAATTTTATTACTAATACTACAAATCAAGATTTTTATGCTGAAATCCTAGAAACTAAAATTGAAAATTTAATATCAAAAAATATAACTTTCGAAGATTATAAAATAATTAAAAATAATATATTGCTTAACAAAGCTTTTTCTTTATTATTAAAATCGCTAAAATACTTAGATGCATATTTTTCTGATATGCTAGCTAATGAATTCCAAACAAAAGATGGATTAACTGATATCGTTGATTTTTATAATTCTGACTTGATAAAGCCATTAATGGAAAAGATTCCATTGGAAAAAATCTTAAGTGATAATGACTTAATATCAAAAATAGAATGGGATTTTAAAGATATTAATAATAGACCTGATTATAATAATTATTTAGACAAAATGTTAAAAATAACTAATGATAAATACTTTAAAAATTCTTCGTTATTTTATGATAAAACTGCAGAAAAATTAACTTCTTATCAATCTGAAATAAGAAGAGAAATTAGATCCAAAATAGAAGATGACTCTGAAACTTTAGAAAATAAATATATTTATAGATTAGAAAAGACTTTAGAATTATTAAATAAAATTCAAGATTGGAAAATTACAGACAAAAATAGATTAAATTCTAATATAAGTACAGATTTAGTGTTTTTACGAAATCCGAATGATGATTTAAAACAAAAATTAAAAATATTAAATTCTAAATATCGAGTTTATCTCTCAAATGAGAACAAAACAGAATTAGATCAATTAATATCTTAACTATAAAGAATTTTATTTTTTAATAATTATGCTTTCAATTATTTTAAATTTATTTTCTTATAATTGGATCTAAATCTCAAAAATAAAGATAATCCAGAAATGCAAAATGTTAAAGCAGCAGCTAAATAAATACCTTTAATATTCATATTAAAATAAGAAGATAAAATATAAGCGGCAGAGAGTCCAAAAACCCATTGGATAGTCGAAGTAATAACAACAGGAATCAAGGTGTCTTGCATACCTCTTAAAAGATTAACACCAACAACATTTATTCCATCAGCAATTTGAAAAATGATAAAAAAATGCAAAAATGATTTTATAATTTGTTCAACTTGGTATTCTGCTTTATAAATTTTTAAAATATGATCAAAAGAATTAAAGAAAATAAAAAAAATAAATATATAAAAACATAATATTATAGAATAAGCTAAAAATCCTGTTTTATTTACCATTCTAAAATCATTTTTGCCTTTAAATTTACCAATTAATATAGATGAAGCAATTGATATTGATAAAGGGATAACAAAAGTAATTCTAGAAATATTCATGGCTATTGCATGCGCCGCTAAATATTTAATCCCTAGCCAACCAACCATAATATTTAAAATTCCAAAGAAACCCATTTCAAAAGTTAATTGAAATCCACTTGGAAAACATATTCTAGATAATTTTAAGAAAATAGCTTTTTGAAATTTTATAGTATTGAAATTTTTTAAATAACCTTTTGATTTTAGTCTAATAACTATAAAAATACTAATGATAGAAGTATCAACAATTCTTGCGATTAATGTTGCAAGACCAGCACCAATCAATTTCAATTCTGGAAAACCAAATTTGCCATTAATTAAGATATAATTTAAAATAAGATTTGTAAAAAAAGTTATTATGCTTGCTACCATTGAAATTTTAGCTAATCCAATTCCTTCAATATATCGTTTTAAAATATCTTTTAGTGAATTGGGAAAAATCGATAGAGCAATGATAAACATATATGGTTTTGCTAAATTTAAGACTTGTTGAGATTGTTTTAAATAATTAACATTCCAAACGAAAGATATCATTATTAAAAATAATATTATTCCTGTTATTAAATTAAGAAGAATAGAATGTTTTAATACTTCATTCATTTCATTAAATTTCTTTTTACCAAAAGCAGAAGAAATTATAGGGCTTATAGCTACTCCTGTGCCAATAGAAAAAATAAAAAAAACTCCATAAAGGCTATTTGTCAATGAAGCAGCAGCTAAATATTCACTACCTAGTTGACCTACCATTATTGTATCAGCTATTGCTATTCCTACAAATCCAACGGCTATACTTATTAATATAGGAGGTGCGAGCTTCAAATATTCTATAAATAATGTTTTATATCCATTCATATTCTAATTTTAAAATTGTACTTAAATCAATTTTTCCGCAAACTTATAAATTTAATAAAAATTTATGAAAAATGAAACTACTAATTAATATTTTTGAATGTTATATAATTATAATATAAATCGCTATTTCTTTAGATTTGAAAGTTTGTTAGATTGTTCTTTGTTCAATGTTGTTTTATCATTTTTTAATAAAAGATCTATTGATTTAGTAAACTTACCTAGCTTTAATTTCATATTACTATTAATTTTGTCAATAGTAATATTATTAAGCATAACTCTAAATATATCAAAAATTTCTTTTTTAACTTTATTATCTTCACTTTCTATGAAAAAACTTATTTTTTGAGTAATACCATTAATTAAACTAATTTTATTTTCTTCATATTCTAGATTTATTAAAAAATATTCAATAGCTTCTTTTGCTGGCTTTAATGTTTTGAAATTTAGATTATTTTCTATGTTACATATAAGAGCTTTATATTCTATTCTTTCTTTTTTTTCTTCATTTTTTATTATGTTTTCATCTATATTTAAAATTTTGTCAATATTGGCATTTTGTAAAATCTTTTGTGTGATAAGCATCCTTACTTCGATATGTAAATAAGAAATTTTATCTAAAAGATCATTAAAAATTGTTTTTGCCAATTCATTTTGTTGATTTTCAAGTAAAGTTTTAATAGTATCTTTTATACATATAAAATTTGCTTTATCTTTCTTGAAATATTCGTAAATTTTATTTTTGCTTTTAGCATAAAATTCTTGAAACTTGTTTAAACTTACTTGATCTCCATTATTTATAAGTGTTATAAAAATAATCTTATAGCTTTCATCTATATAATCTAATTCGTCATTATTAATTTTATCTTTGTCTTTTGATTCTAAAACATTGATATATTTGATAGCTTCTTTAAAATTTTGTTGTTGTATTAATTTACTAATATTTGTTTCTTGATAATTAATTTTTGAAGTTTCAATTTCTTTCTTCATAATCTCTTTTTTATTCTTATCATCTAACTTTAAAGGATCTTGTGGTATTTGAATATTTTCATTTAATTCATCCATATCTTCATTTTGATTCTGATCATCGTTTGAATTACAATAGTACATGAATATGTTAATACCAATAATTAAAAAAAAAATCTTGTTAAAATACTTCATTTTTGTTCTTGATAATAAGCTTTTCAAATAATAAATAAAATTTAAATTCATATTTGTTATTTTGTATTATTATTTTTTAATATAAAGCTTAAAATCATACTAATTCCACCAGCCAATAAAGCTGTTATAAATTGAATGCCATGTATTAAAGTAGCTGAAAGGATAGAATCTTTTTTAGAAATATTAAAAATATTTAAAGCTGCAATTACTAAAATATGCATAGCTCCAGCGCCCCCACCTTGTATTGGGGCAGCTAACCCTAAGCTGCTTGCTATTAAAACAATTATGCCAGTATCTAGATTAAGATGAGAAGTGGAATTTATTGCAAAAAAAACTAAATAAATTGAAAGGAAATAAAATAACCAGATATAAAATGTACAAACTACAATTAATAATTTATTTTTATTATCTAATATAGATTTTAAATTTTTTAAAAATTGTTTTATAAATTCTGATATTTTTAAATAATATATACTAATCTTCTTCCTAAAAATAAATAAGACTAAAAGTATTAGAGTTGATAAGATTAATACCAAGAAAAATGTTTTCTTTGAAGGAATAAGGTTTTGTATAGAAATTAATTTAAAAATTATAAGCATCTTTTTACTTAAAATAAAAAAAGATAAGATGCTAATTAATAAGAAAACTATAACATCCATAGATCTTTCAACAATTACTGAACTTAAAGAAGGATTAATTGGTATTTTTTCCATTCTTTTTAATGCAGTACATCTAAAAACTTCACCTAATCTAGGCAAAAATAAGTTCGCAAATAACCCAGATAAATCTGCAATAAAAGTTTTAAATATTGAAGGACTAAAATTTAGAGGTAACATTAAAAGCCGCCATCTAGCTGCCCTAAAAACATGACTTAAAATATTGGAAACTGTAGCTAAAAATAACCAATTAAAGTTGCTGTTTTTTATGCCTTCCAATATTTCATTTAGCTCAAAGCCTTTATATGTTTGTTTTATCAAAAAAAAGCATATAATCATTATTATGCCATATTTTAAAATATTTTTCAAAGTATTCATTTTAATTATAGTCTTTAAATTTAACAACAAAAAGTTTTGTACACATTAATAAATATACGTTTTTTTATTTTCTCTTTTAAAAGATTTTATTTTTATATACTAAGTGATAGATAAAAGGTATTTAAATCTATTTGTTTTCAAAAGGAATGATAAATTATTAGATATTTTTCAATTTTAAGAAGTGTATATTATATAATTAACATTAAATATTAATTACATTCTGAAATTTAATTGAAATAATACATTTATCTTAAATTATTATCTGAATGCCCATTTAATCAGTATAAATTATAATAATTCAATTTGAACTCTATTTTATTTCATTTAATAGATTATAATATTAATTATTTATAAATAAAATAAAAATATTCCAAAAAAATCAAAATTGTAATTTTGAAATACGATATAAATTTATTAAATTTGCAACAAGATTTACTATAAAAAATCTAATTGGTTTTTTGTATTTTTTCCATTTTCTTCATTAAAGCCCTGTTATATGTCAAACTTAAGAATATTATTTGTAGCAAACGAAGTAGATCCCTTTTTAAATGATTCATTTGTATCAAAACTTATTAGAGATTTAGCTAAAGAAGTAAGAAGCAAAGAAGCAGAAGTTAGAGTATTAGTTCCCAAATTTGGAGTTATAAATGATAGAAAAAGTAAATTGCATGAAGTGGTAAGATTATCTGGCATAAATATCAATGTTGGCAATGAAGATAAACCCTTAATAATCAAAGTGGCTTCAATTAGAGAAGAAAGAATACAGGTTTATTTTATCGATAATGAAGAATATTTTAAAAGAAAGCTAATATTTAAAGATAAGCAAGGAAAATTTTTAAAAAATAATAGTGAAAAGTTAATATTTTTCTCAAAAGGAATTCTAGAAACAATTAAGCAGCTTGAATGGTCCCCTAATGTTATTCATTGTAATGGTTGGTTTTCATCTTTAGTTCCGATGTATATAAAAACTTTATATAAAAATGAGCCAGTCTTTAAAGATTCAAAATGTATTTTTACTATTTATAATAATCAATTTGAACAAGGCTTATTAAGTGAAGATATGCTTCAAAAAGAACCTCAACTTATCAATGAAGATATCTTAACTAAAGAAGGTAAAATTGACTATTTTAAAATGTTAGCATTAGGAGCTAGATATTCTGATATTGTAACTAGGTCTTATAATGATGATGACGTTAATGATAGTGATATTAAAGAAAAATTTTCTAACATTATTAATATTCCTATAAGTTCTACGCCTGATTTTGTCTCTTCTTATGAAAAGATATATCAAGATTTAATAGTTTCTTCTTCTCCCGCTGAAGTTTCGTGATATTAATTATTGAAAGTCATTATTAAGTCAATTCATCCAATAGAATTAATTCAATTTTAATTTATAGCATTGTTGCTGCAATATAAAAATAGATAATCATACCAGTAATATCGACAAGTGTTGTGATGGCTGGACTAGCAGCTACAGCAGGGTCTCCTTTAAATAATTTTGCGATTAAAGGTAATATAGCTCCAATCAGAGTTGAAACAATAACTTGAATGCTTAGAGCTGTTGCAATTACAAAAGCTATTTTAGTAATATCATAATCATTTGTATGTCTACCATGTGAAAGTAAAGTTACTTTTATAAATGACAATATAAAAAGGCATAATGATAGTAAAATAGCTACTTTAGCTTCTTTAAATATTATTTTAAGCCAGTTTTTTAAAGTAATTTGTCCTAAAGAAATAGCTCTAATAACTACTGTTGCTGCTTGGCTTCCTGCATTTCCACCTGCATCTGTTATGCTAGTGATATAAGTAGCTAGTATTGTAAATTTCATAATTACATTTTCAAATTTTTGAATTATTGCTCCTGAAAGAAAACTTAAAATAAAAAGTCCTATAATCCAGCCAATTCTTTTCTTAAAATGTTGAAAACTTGATGTGGTTAGATAATCTATATTTTGATCTTTCTGAGAGATGATTCCCATAAATTTTTCCATATCTTCTGTTTCTTCTTTTCTTATGATATCCATAGCATCATCATGACTAACTACTCCGATTATTTGGTTATCTTCATTAAGAATTGGAAGGGCTGCTAAATCATATTTTTCAATTTTGTGAGCTACAGATTCTCTTGTATCATTTACCTTACAATAAATAAAATTTTCAATAATTAAATCTTTAATTTTGGATAATGGTGCTGCCATTAGAATATCTTTTAAAGATACTATTCCAACCAACTTTAAATCCTCATTTAAAACATAGAGGTAATACATCATTTTTTTTGAAGGAGCATCTTCTCTCAATCTATTCAAGCAATCTCCTACATTTACATCATATTGGACTGTAACAAAATCAGTATTCATTACACTTCCTGCACTTTCAGGTGGGTAAGAGCTTAAAGTAATAACATCTTCTCTAACTCTTTTCTTAAGGTAGGGTAATAATTTAATTTGTTCGTTATCAGATAGTTTTTTGTAAATATCAGCTCTTTGATCTGAAGCCATTTTTAAAAACATATCTGCAATTGCTGGTTTTGGTAATGATTTATATAAATCTGATTGTAAAGGTTCATCAAAGTGAGCAAAAATAGAAGCTCTAGTTTCTCCAACAAATAAAGATAATAATCGTAGGATAGTTCTTTTAGGTTGTATACTTATGAAATCAGCTATATCTACAATAGTTGCCTCTTGTAAAAGATTAACTAATTTAGCTTCTTCTTTTTTTTTAAGAAGTTTTTGCCATTTTCTAAATTGTTCTTTTATTTCTAGGTGATCCACGATAATATCATAGTTTTCTATTAAATTTTAATTTAATTCAATAGAAGTTTACTAAAAGGAATTTTCAATCACATTGTAATATATTAAAATTAAGAATATTTTAATAAGGATCTTCATTTAATTCAAATTTCAATATATATCTAAATATACATAAATTTAGTTTTGCTTAAATATAAATTAATAAAAATATAAGAAATAAAATTTAAGAAACTATTAGTATTTGTAATTTTTTTATTTTAGCATATTATTATTTTATTATTTCAGGATATTCTTCTTTTTTATTTAAATAATATGATATATCAGGATGTTCAAGTTCTAAGGAAATAGAATTTATCAAAACTGGTGTTTCAAAACCGCCTTTATCTTCATATTTTTTTTGTCGATATTCTTCTATCTCCTTTAAATCTATTTTTTGTAATTTTAACAAACTATAAATGACTTCAAGAACATCAGCTATTTCTTCTGTTAGTTCTTCTCTATTTTTAGTCTCTTTAACTTCCAAAGCTTCTTCAGATAATTTATTTTTCAATTCTTCAGTAAATTCTGCCTTATCAAGTTCTTTTTGATTGATTTTTATATTTTTGTCAGATAATCTTTTATACAGTTTATCTCTTATAATTTTATTAAATAGAAATGTTTTTCTCATTTAAATATATTTGAATTATTAGTTATAATACAAAAAAATTAATTTTATCTCAGAATTCATAATCTATTAAATTATTTTTTAAATTTAGCGTTTTTACTACTTTAGCGTTTTTACTACTTGTCATTAAATAAAATTAAGCAACATGAAAATACATAGATATACTAAAAATCAAATAAATTTGCTTCCTAAGAATCCTGGTATTTATAAATTTTATGGTATTAAAGAAAATTTAATTTATGTAGGCAAAGCTAAAAATATAAAAAAGAGAGTAAATAGTTATTTCACTGACAAAAAAGAACCAAGTATTAAGACCAGAAAAATGGTTAAGAAGGTAGAATATATAGAATATACTATAGTAAATTCAGAATATGAAGCTTTATTATTAGAAAACAATTTAATAAAAAATAACAAACCTAAGTATAATATATTATTAAGAGATGATAAAACTTTCCCTTTTATATGCATTTTAGATGAAAGATTTCCAAGAATTATTACAACAAGAAAAGTGGAAGATAAAATGGGGGAATATTATGGTCCCTTTTCTAATTTGCAAGCAATGTATAAAATATTAGATTTAATAAAAGATACCTTTACTATTAGAACATGTAATTTAAATCTTTCAAAAAAAAATATAGAAAAAAAGAAATTTAAAATTTGCCTTGAATATCATATTAAAAACTGTAAAGGACCTTGTGAAAATTTCCAAACCGAAAATGATTATAATGATGATATAAACCAAATAAAAAATATTTTAAAAGGAAATTTTAATGAAGTTAAAAAACGGCTTAAAAATCAAATGTTAGAATCTGCAAAAAATCAAAAATTTGAAACTGCTCAAGAATATAAAGAAAAAATTGAAGCTATTGATCAATATTATTCTAAATCATTAGTTACTAACCCGATCAATGCAATAGATATTGATATATTTGCAATTACTACTGATAATACAAATGCAAATTTTGAAAAAGCATATATTAGTTATATAAAAATAAAAAAAGGTTTAATAACTTTTACCAAAAACATAGAAATTCAAAGAAAATTAGAAGAAACAATTAAAGAAATATTAATATTAGGAATTGTATATTTAAGAGAACAGCATGCAAGTAATGCTAAATTAATTATTACCAATATAAATATTGAAAAAGAAATTTTAAATGCTGAGGTATTGGTTCCTAAAATAGGGGATAAAAGAAAATTATTAGAGTTAGCAATTAAAAATGTACTTTTAGCTAAAAAAGATAATTTAGAAAAAGATCAAAAAAATAAAGATAAATCAAATGTAGTTTTATATAATCTACAAAAAGATTTAAATCTTAAAAAATTACCTATTAATATAGAATGTTTTGATAATTCAAATTTACAAGGCACTACTCCAGTATCAGCAATGGTTAGTTTTATAAATGGTAAACCATCTAAGAAAAATTATAGACATTTTAATATAAAGGAAGTTAGTGGGCCAAACGATTTTGCATCCATGGAAGAAGTTGTAAGGCGGAGATATAAAAAGATTTTATTAGAAAATAGAATCGAAGGGCTTCCAAATTTGATAGTTATTGATGGAGGAAAAGGTCAATTAAGTTCAGCGATTAAAGCATTAAAAAATTTAGATATATTCAATAAAATAGAAATTATTAGTATTGCCAAAAGATTAGAAGAAATTTATAAGCCTAATGATTCTTATCCAATACATTTAAATAAAAGCTCAAGTTCCTTAAAAATTTTACAATATATAAGAGACGAAGCACATAGATTTGCAATTAATTTTCATAAACATAAAAGAGATAAACAAAATATTAAAAGTGAACTACATAATATTAAAGGTATTGGTCCCAAAACTGTTCAACTATTATTAAAACACTATAAATCTATTAATGGAATAAAAGAAACTAAAAAAGAAAATATAATAGAATTAGTAGGAATTAGTAAAGCTAAGTTGATCGAATCTTTCTTAAAAAAGAATTAAGGAATTTTTTTGAATTTTTTGTTTTCAAAGCCATACTTTTGAATAAATTTTAAAACAATTTTAATAGTAGAATTTGATTCTGTTATAGCATTTTCATACTGGATATCAATCAATTCCTTCTTAATCTTTTCAGGTATAATTTTATCAAAAATATTCACTGCTTTCATAGCATATTTACTCAAAGAAGTTTTTAGATCTTTGCTATGATTAATAGGTTCTTCAATTTCAAATGGCCTAATATTTTTTAGATCTTTTCCTAATTGACTATTTAAAGGTACAACCCCATCATGGTCTCTGGAACCAAAAAAACTTCTTTCAGTAGCTTTCTCTTTAAAACAAATTGACTTTATTAAAGATGTTGAAAATATTTTTGTATAATAATCTGATTTGCCTCCAATAGCCCAAATAGGTATTTTTACTGTACCAATAGTTTCTTCAACCCATTTTAAAAATTTACTATTTGGAGTTACATCTCGGATCCCTTTTTTTCTGCAATTATATATTTTTTTATATTTCCCAAGTAATAATTTTAATGGCATTTTCATATCTCTTTTAGAGCTAGCCAATTTAGTACCCCTCCAAGGACAAGATATTGTAACAATTCCTCTAATATTAAGTCTTTTATTATATTTTTTATATAACTCATAGCTTACTAGTCCCCCAGCAGAATGGCCAATTGCAATAATTTTTGATTTTGGGTTAATATTATTTTCTTTAAAATATTTTTTAAGTTTTATATAAACAACTTTCGATTGTTGATATATATGCATATCCACCGTTTCTCCTATTTCTATAAGTTTTATTTCGATATTTCTACCATAAAATTTATTTCTTATTTTTCTTATTAGCTTAAAGAAATTTTTTTTGCTATGTTTTAAGTCCTGTTTAGCTATTAAGCCATGTATTATAACTATAATTAATTTATTATTATATTCTGATTTGATATTAAAATTACTATTTTGATTTTTATTTTCTGTGATATTACTCTTCTGTTTATTGCCTGCAATATGTCTATTTTGAATTGTCTGTATTGTATTATCTTCGTTTTTTTTATCTGTACAATATAAAATTAAAATTAAAATTAATAATCTATAAAATAGTTTTTTCTTCAAATGTTTTAATTCAAAAATCATTTTAATCTATATTAAAGAAATTTTATATCGTACATTCTATTTATATAATACCGAAATATATATGCTCAAAATATGTTGATTATAATTATAATCTATGCATAAAATATAATATTTCAAAGAATAATGTCTTATTAAATTTTATTTTTTTAATATTTATATTTTTAATTATAAAATCATACATAAAGATTACATCATTAGTTTAATTTTAAGATATATTTAAAAACTTGTTAATATTATAAAAAATATGTATATTTGTACTATTATAATATAATATAAACATAAAATGGAAGGCGGCTCAATTAAATTAAATGATTTTAAGATAGATAAAAAAGATTCTTTTAAGATTGTAAATTTTGATTTAAAAAAGATTAAAGAATTAGAATATATACCTTTTTTTGAAATCAAAGACCCAAAATCAAATGATTTTTTTTATATATTATTAACAAAGCATATCATTTCTTCTAAAAAATTTAAAATTCCTAAAATTGTTTTTGAAAAATTAAAAAAATCTAAAGGAATAATTTTTGAAAATAATCCATTTAATGATACTTCAAAAATACATAATAGCGCTATTAAGTTGGTTTATGAAAAAATAGAAAATAAGAGAAATGAAGTTAATTCAATACTAAAAAAACTAATGAAATTAAAAAATAAGAATTTAACTAAAAATAATACTTCTGAAAATAAACAATCAAAAACTGTCTTATCAAATAAGGAAATTGAAAAACATATAATATCTTCTAAAAAATTGTTAGATCATTATGATAAAATGCTTAATCTCTCAAAACAAATGTTAGAAGTTAGAAAAAAGATGGGAGGCAGCAGAGAACATCTCATGATATCTATAGCACACTTAGCTTATAGTTTATTATATCCAAACAACTTTTTATTTATGGAAAATGAACTTTTAAAGTATGTAATGAAAAATAATTTAGATGTCAATTCATTAGATGATGATATAATAATACAACAAAAAAATAAAAAAGGCCTAATTTCAGAAGCAGCAGATATGGCCATTGAAATTATAAATAATTTAGCTATCCCAGAAATTTTTCAATACCATCTTTCTATAGAAAATGAGATGACAGATGAATATATAAAAGGAAAAGATAAGGGCTTTAAAAAAAGAAGCAAAATGGATTTATATAAAAAGAATGTAATAGATAGAAATTTAAATTGGATTGATAAATTCAAAAATAAATCAAATCATATATTTACCATTGGTGCAGATCATTTTTTAGGAAAATATGGTATAAAAAATCTTTTAGAAAAAAGAGGATTAATTGTTAACCAAGTTAAATATTAATAATCAAAAAACACTAATTTGCAATATGTTTACAAATATAAAAGTAAATCTACATTTTAAATTAAAATCAATATAATTCATAAAATACTGATATATATATATATTTATTACTTCTTAAAAATTAAATTTGTAAATTTGTAGTTAATGTTCTTCTAAATCAAAAAAATTCAATCTTTTGCTTTTAAATTTATTTAAAAGCAAAAGGATATATAGATTATATACAAATGAAGATAATAAAAAAAGATACCGTTCATCCCTTAGCAGTAATTACAAAAACAAAAAATACTTTTTTAAAGAAAGTTGCAAAATACTCAATTGAAGATATTTCTAAAAATTTAAAAGATATAGAGACATTAAGAAAAAATTTAGAATTTGCGGTTTTATCTGAAAAAAGAAAGATAGAATATAATCCTTATGATTTTGATCCTAAAGATGATAAAGAGTTTTGGGGAAAAATAGATCTTAAATTACAAAATAAAAATTCCAATATAAAAGAATTAAAAAATTTACTAAATAAGATAATTAATAGATATGTTAATGAAATATATTCTCCCTATTCCAGAATAAAATATAAATTACTAAAAGCTATAACAACATTAGGAATAAAAATAGTTTATAAACCATTTACATTTTTTCCTTTTGGGAAGAATAAAAAAAATATTTTTGATTATGCTAATATAATAGGAAACTTAGATCTTATCAATAAATTATCTAATAAAACTACAATGGTTTTGTTGCCAACTCATTCCTCTAATTTCGACTCTTTGATGGCAGGAACTTCAATTTTTTATTTAAATAATTTTTTAAATAGTAACATTAAAATGCCAGTATATGGAGCAGGTTTTAATTTATTTGAATATAAAGTATATAAGTATTGGATTAGTGAGTGTGGAATGTATAACATTGATAGAAGAAAGAAAAACAGAATTTATTTAGATACTTTAAGAATTTATTATGAAAGCTTAATGATGAAAGGTTGTAATAGTTTATTTTATCCAAGAGGAGGAAGGGGATATGATGGTTCTTTAGAGACAACTTTAAAATATGGATTGTTAGGAACACCTTTTAAAACACAAAAGTTTTCCTATGAAGTAAATGGAAAAAAATCAAAAAAAATAATATTAGTTCCTTTAGTAATAAGCTATGAATCAATTTTTGAAGCAGAGAGCTTAATAAAAAAACATTTAGACAAATATTTGTCTAAAGATGAACTAAAAAAGAAGAAAATTGGGATATCTACTATTCTAAGAAAAATTTATATTCTGATGAAAAGAGTATCAGGAGTTAGGGCTGTTTTTGGAAAACCTATGGATGTTTTAGGAAATTTAGTTGATGAAAATGGAGATAGTTATGATAAGGATGGTAATAAAATAGATTTATATAATAGTATTATCAATAAAGAATTTTCAAAAGAAGAAAATTTAGAATTTTTAAAAAGTCTAGAAGATAAAATAATTAAGCAATATCACAAATTTAATTATATCTTTACTGGACATATTTTTGCTAAAGCAGCATTTAATTTAATAGAAAAAAAATATAATAATTTGTCACAAGAAGAATTTTGGAAAATAGATTATAAAAAAATAAGATTTAAAAATGATGATTTAAAAAAAGAAGTTATAAATTTAGAAACGAAACTATCAAATTTAAAAAATCCTCCAATGTTAGATCCCAAAATAAAAAAAATCAAAGAATCAAAAAGTATTGAAGAATTTATACAAGGTTTAGGGGCATTTCATGAAAAACGACCTTTAGTTATAGCAGAAAGAGGGTTATATAAAACTGAAAATTTGAAACTTTTATTTTATTATGCAAACAGATTAAAAACATATGATATCTAATAATAAAAATTTAGTTGGAGTTATAGGAGCTGGAAAATTTGGCGTAGCTATAATAAGACTTCTATCAAAAAAATCTAATGTTTTAGTTTATGTTAGATCTAAACCTTCTTATGATAATATTAAAAAATTACAAAAAGGAGAAAAGCCTATTTTGCCTAAGAATGTAGAAATTACAATGGAATTAAAAGAAATTGCAGATAAGTGTGATGTTATCTTTCCTGTTATTCCAGCTACATGCTTTAGAAATATGATTATTGAACTTTCCCCACATTTAACTTCTAAGCATACAATTATTCATTGTATAAAAGGTTTTGATGTCAATTGGCCCAAAAAAATTCAAAAAGGATTGCCAAGATTAATAAGAGATGATGTCAAAACCATGAGTGAGATCATCAAAGAAGAAACTAATGTTAAGAAAATAGGATGTCTCGCAGGACCAAATCTTTCTGTTGAATTATTAAAAGATCAACCTGCTGCTACTGTAATTGCTAGCCCCTTAAAAAAAGTAATTATTACAGGTAGAAATCTTTTAAAAAATCCACTCTTTCAAATTTATGGAAGTAAAGATATTTTAGGAGTAGAATTATGTGGAGCAATGAAAAATATTATAGCTATTGCTGCAGGTGGTTTAAAAGGGCTCGGATATGGCGAAAATTGTAGAGCTTTATTAATAAGTAGGGGAATGGTAGAAATGATGTATATAGGAAAATTTTTAGGAGCTTCATTTAAACCTTTCATAGGATTAGCTGGTGTTGGAGATCTTGTTGCTACTTGTTCTAGCGAATTAAGTAGAAATTTTAGACTCGGATATAGAATGGCTAAAGGAGAAAAATTAGAAGATATTCTAAAAGATATTGGAGAAGTTGTTGAAGGAATAAATACTATTAAAGTAATAACTAGTCTCGCTAGATCGTATGAAATCAAAGCTCCAATAACAATGATTATGTATAAAGTCATTTTTAAAAACTTAGATGTAAATACTGCTTTAAGATATTTGATAAATTATCCCCTCGATACTGATATTGATTTTATATAAACATATAATTATTCATTAAATTAATTTAACATAGAAAGTGGAAGAAACTGCTAAAAATATTATACTAGAAGTTAAAGAAATAATTAAAGAGACAACAGATACAATCACAATAAAGTTTGATAATACAAATTTAAAATATCGATCTGGTCAATACCTGCTTTTAAAAATATTATATGAAGGAAAAATATTATCAAGAGCATATTCCTTATCATCATCCCCATTTATTGATGAATTTCCTGCTATTACAATAAAAAGAGTAATTGGTGGAAAAATCTCTAATTATTTAAATGATCAAATCGAAATAAACCACAAAATAATATCATCTAAACCTAAAGGTAATTTTGTTACAACATATAATTCAGATAATCAACGAAATATAGTATGTATATCAGCTGGTAGCGGAATTACTCCCTTAATTTCTATAATAAAATCAGTCTTAAGTAAAGAGGAAAATTCAAAAATCACTCTAATATATATTAATAGAAATCAAAATACTGTAATATTTAAAAAATATCTTGACGATCTGATTACAAAATATGAAGATCAAATCAAAATAATTAATATATTAACACAACCTTTACCAAATTGGGATGGGATTATAGGTCGACCAGATTCTAAAAAATTTGAAACCATATTTAAAACAATAATCTATGATGATGATAATTCTATGAATTCTATTGATGAAATATCTAATAAATTATTAGGTGGAACAGATAATTATCAATTTTTTTTATGTGGCCCAATTCCAATGATGAAAAATGCGATTTCAGCACTTAAAAATATCGGAATTAAAGAAAATAATATCTTTTTAGAAAGTTTTGGAAAAGCAAATAATAAAGAATCAAATATCAAGAAAGAAGAAAAAGAGAACTTTGAAATTTCAAAAGTAAAAATTCTTTATGAAGAAAAAAATTACGAAATAGAAGTTAAAGCAGATGAAACAATCTTAGAAGCAGCATTAGATGAAGATATCGATTTACCTTTTGCATGTAGTAGTGGTACATGTAATGTGTGTCAAGCAATATGTAAAAAAGGAAAAGTTGAAATGGAAAATGATGAAGGTTTAACAGAAGAAGAAATACAACAAAATTATATTCTAACATGTGTTTCAAGGCCTAAGTCAGAAAAAATCGAAATTGAAATTCCTGATGAATTTTAAAATTAAATAAATATTAGATAATTAAAGTTTGTTAATTCTTTTTAAGAATAACTACAGGAGAATTTTTTTGCATACCTAATAATTTAGAAGCATCACCATAATAAATACCTATTTCAAGAAGATTAGAGCTATTAAAAATACAAAATGGTGACCCCGGATCTACATTAGAACATGAATTATTGATTTTATAAAAATTTTCAAAGCCAACACTAATTTTGAAATTATTATCAAAGCTCCATTTTTCAAAAGAACTCTTATCAATATTTGTAATTAAATTACCATAATTATCGATATATAATATTTTTCCAATAATATTGTTTTTATTTTTCCTAATGTTATTATTATATAATAATTTATAATCTTTAATTTCTTCTTCAAGATTATAAAATTGGCCATTTGCTAACTTAGCAGCACATTTACCTATTTCATTTAAAAAATGACTGCTTTCTTGATTAAATTTTATTTTAATTACGCGATTTATTTTATTTTTTTCAATAAGACCTATAAATCCATTATTGGCGCCTATAAAAAAATGATTATCAATTTCAGCTATAATAGGAAAATGTTTAGTATAGTCATTTTCAATTGTAAAAATATGAATACTACCGTTAGGAAAGTTTTTATAGGTATTTTTTAATAAATAAGCACCTTCTTCAATATCAAAGTTTTTAATTTCGTTGCAAATCTCGATAATTTTAATATTAGAAATTTTAGATAATATCCCAGCTTTTAAAATAGCCAAATAATGTGAGCTCTTCCCAAAATCTGATGTTATCGTTATAAACTTATTCATTTATATATTGTAAATACTATTTGTCCAACCAATATTTTAATAAATCAAGATTTTATAATATATGATCTTTTTACAATATATAAATTTTTGAATAAAAATAAATATTATCTATTATAAATATATATAATTTTTTTATATATAAATCTGTAATTAAGTAAATTTATTATATAAAATTATATAATTAGTTAATATAATAATAAAAAAGAAATTAAATTTTTGTATTTAATTAATAATTTTTGGTATATTAAATATAAGATGTAATTGTTTGAATTATAGAAAGATGCAATTAATCTCATATAAACAAAAATTATGAAAAAGGTAAATTATTATTTAAAAATACAAATATTATTTTTTTGTGTCTTAATAAGTGTAAATTTGCATTCTTGTAAATTTAGAAGTAAAACACAAAGTAGTGTTCCTAAAAAAAATAAAGTGAGCACTGTATTGAATAAATTAAAAACCGAAAAACAAGAAATTAAAAAAATTAAAAATGAAGAAATTCCCAAAATAGAAACAGATCAAAATAAAACACCAGAAAACAATACAATAGTTAAACTTAATACTGCAGGAAATGAAGATACAGATGCATTAATGGGAGAAGAAGGAGAAGAAAGTGAAGATGAAGAAGAATCTGAAAAAGAAGAAACTGAAGAATATGACGATGATGGTGATAAAGAGATAGAAGAAGAAGGAGGTGAATTATATACTACAACATCAAGTGCTAGATTGGGATTTGCAGATGAGCCATCAAAAATAGCTTTAACCCCAAACTCAGAAGAAGAAACTTTGCCAACAATTTCATTAACTTATGAAGGACCTAGTCAGTTACCAAGTGAATATGCAAAAAATAAAGAATTTGAGGAAGATCTAAAATCTCTAAGAAAATCCGCTAGGCGCCAAATGAGAAAAAATTTTAAACAACTAAAAGGTGAACTATATGATTGTTCTAATGGAGGTAAAAATCTTGGTATGAGTCCAATTAGATTTAAGGTAAGACTTTGCAAACTTAAAAGACCAAAATGGGGCTATGGTCATATCTTTGATCCAAGAAAATTAGCTAAGCAAAGGAAAAGAGCTACAAGGGCAACTATAGCTCATACTCGTTCTACAGGAGAATGTAAAGATTATAAATCTTTGGTGCTATTAAATATTTTAAGGCAAAGATCTGAAGATGAAGATAAATTCCGAAGATTTATGAGAAAATTAATTACTTTAGGAAAAGCTAACGGAAATGATCCTAAAGTAACATCTTTATGTGTTAACGATGGAATTCAACCTCTTTCTCCATTAAGAAGAAAATTAATTAAAAGAGAAGAAGATGAAAATATACAAACTAAAGTTACCGCTGATAATACAGAATTAGAATTAATCAAAGTGTTTATAGTAAGAAAATCTATAGGTAGAGCTGATAGTTTTCCTATTGAAAATGGAATGCAAGAAATTGATGAAAATACTTTACTATGTTATAATACTCAAATCAAAGACACAAAAAGAAAAATTATCAAAAAAAGAAATGAAAAAGTTTATTTTAAAGTAATAACAAAATATGACTGGATTGGTCCCCTAAATTCGATACCAGAAGATGATTATGTTTTGGAAGGAAAGAGAAAATCAAGCTGGAAAAAAACTGCAAGAAATAAGGTTACAAAAAAAATATCTCGAAAATTTATGGTCTTTGCTAATAAAGATGTTTATAAAATTACTAATAAGGCTTATAAAGGTATTATACCTTCAGATTTAGAAAATGATCCTAAGCCAGTTGCTGAATTTGTAATAATATGGAGATTGAAAATTGGTGGTATAACAGTTGGAGTTATTCCGGCTGCTGAAAGTTGGATTGTTGTTGGTACAGAAGATTGGGGTAAAGAAGGTGGATTAAAAGGTAAATTAAAATATGTTACTGGTAAAGTATTTAGATTCTTCCATAGATTATTTGCTAGAATGGAAATATCTTCTGATGCTTATGAATAAATTTCCATCTAAGAGAAAGCAATAGTATTAATTAAAATCGAATTCCAATAGATATTAAAAAAGTGTGACTATATAAATTTTTTAAAGGAATATCAGGCTTTTTATCCGAAGCTAAGACATCAAAAATATGAGTTTTATATCCTAGTTCCAGAAAAGCACTTGTAGTCATAGCAAATTCATATTCAATACCAACTCCAATTGTATAAGCTATCTTAAATGTTTTGAATAATTTTTTATCTTTAGCTATCTTTTCAGGCGTATTTTCTGATAATTTTAATCCACCAATTACTCCAGTAAATAAATATAGCTGCGTATCAATCCAAAATTCATTAGAATGAAGTTTTAATAATAATGGTAAGTTTAAATATGTAATACTTAATTTATAACTATCATTTTTCATCTTAAGTTCCATTCTTTTCATTGAAACTAAAATTCCTGTATTAATAGCATGATTA
Organism: Bacteroidota bacterium; assembly: GCA_024206165.1. Lineage (GTDB taxonomy): Bacteria > Bacteroidota > Bacteroidia > Cytophagales > Amoebophilaceae > JAAGZN01. Next base: position 2,228 of record JAAGZN010000192.1, on the reverse strand, counting down.
TTTCTAAAAATGAAATCAACAAAAAATCCTCCTTCAAAACCAAATGGTCCTTTACATGAACAACCAGAACCTTCTGTATTATATTTAGATAAAGTTGGAGATAATTTTATGCCAAATCTTTTTTCAATTTCATCATTGGCTCTAATTTTATTTATAGATATGGTAATTAAAAATGTTATCAGAAAAATTGATTTTTTATTCATTTTAGTAATTCTTATTTTTTATTCTTAAAAATTATTGTCTAAGCTTTTAACTTAATTTAAATTAAAAAAAAAAAATTGAAATTAGAATATATGAGCAAAAAAATAATAATTGTTATTTTACTAATTTTGGGTACAATATTTTTAGTTACTTTTAAGAATATTAATTTCAAAAATAAAAAGGTTGATTTAAGCAAAATTAAAATTGATATTGATATTGATAAAATTGATCAGCTAATTTATGAAGTTGCATATATTGATTCAAAAAATAAATTGAAGACTGAGAAAAGCAAAAAAGATATATTAATTGATAAAAGACAAAAAATAGTTTCATTATTAAATCAATATCCCAATTTTAAAAATTATTTCTTAAGAATTACTAATGACAATGAAAAAGAAATTATAGACCAACTAATAAAACTATTTAATGATCCATATCAAAAAAAGATATTAGTTGAATCAAAAAGAATTTTTGGAAATCTTAATAATTTGAAAAATGAAATTATCCAAGCTTTTAAATATATTAAATTTTATTTCCCCAACTTTAAAGTTCCAAAAATATTTATTTTTTCTACTGGTTATGCAAATGATATTTTTATTCATAAGGACTTTATAGTTATAGATCTTAGTTATTTTTTTGGAAAAGCTTCAGAATTTGGGCCAACAATGCCTGAATATTTAATTAAAGATTATTATCCAGATAAAGTTATTGTTAAAATTATATTATTGTTATCAAGAGAATTTAACAGTTATGATATTAATGATTCAACTTTGATGGGAGATATGGTTTATTATGGTAAAGCTTATTTATTTGCAAAGCATATGTTGCCAACAGTTAATTATCAAAATATGTTTAATTATAACAGTCAAAATATAAAGTTCTTAAAAAAGAATAAAAGCTTGATATGGGAATATTTTATTAATAATAAATTGTTATATAGCAAGAATAAAGAAATTAAATCCCAATTTATTGATGAAGCTCCTTTTACTAATCAATTTGGAAAAAAATCTTCAAGTAAAATTGGAAGATGGGTAGGATTAGATATTGTAAAATGTTTTATGAAAAATAATGATTTAACTTTAAAAGAATTAATGCAGATAAAAGATTTTCAATATATCTTTACTAAATCTAAATATACTATTAATTAACTTGCGTATTTTTGCTAAAGAATCAACAAGATTAAGGATTTTAGAGCAATCTTGTATTAGTCGAGTTTTTAGATAGAAAACTTGCTTTTGTATTTTGTTTTGAGACTCTTTAGTTTTGTCAATATATCATTTTTACCATTAGCCATTATTTCAATTGCTTTATAATTAGCCGTATTATACTCTTTCTTTGGCATTGTTAACTTAGTATAGTTATTTATAAATTCTGTATTTTAAAACTTCAAAATAATTTTTAAAATGAAGAATTATTTTGCGAAAAACCTTAAGACCTATTTTAAATTAACAATGCCCTTTCTTTAAGTTTTCTATTTTCTTATTACTATTTTCTTTTGCTTTTTTAATTTCTTCCTTTTTCGTGTTTTCTAAATCAGTAAAATCTTTTTTAGTTATTGAATAATTCGGAAGGAGATTTTTGGTTTTTAACAAACCCTTTTCGCCTATATAGTTGCTTTCTATTTGCTCTATCTTAGTCAGAATATCAAATTTAGCTTCATGTATTTTGTTATCATACTCGTTCCGAATATTAAAGTATTTTAGTACTAAAATATATTGTGGTTTTTTCCCATTTAATTCTGATGTAAAAAGGGTTAAATATTTTTCTGGATCATCTTTTATATCAATTTTCTTATCTTGAGAAACTAGAAATTTGGAAAATGCTTGATCAAAAAATCGTTTTTGTTTTTGTTGTTTAGCAGCATCTTGTTTATTCCTAATAAAATCATTGGCATTGTTAATTTCGTATAGTTTGATTAAATTTATATATTAAACCAAAAATTATATAAATGAAAGAATGTCCAAAATGTAAATCATCTACATATACAAAGGATGGCCTAGTATTGAAAAAACAAAGATACAAATGCA
>JAAGZN010000191.1 GCA_024206165.1 Bacteroidota bacterium | reverse complement strand
TGCATTTGTATCTTTGTTTTTTCAATACTAGGCCATCCTTTGTATATGTAGATGATTTACATTTTGGACATTCTTTCATTTATATAATTTTTGGTTTAATATATAAATTTAATCAAACTATACGAAATTAACAATGCCGTAATTGATATTCCAAAAATCACCATTTATTAAATTTTCTCTTTAAATTAGAAAACAATAATTTGATTTTATTAATATTTTAAAAATTAAAAGATATTTGTAATTAATTTAAAAAAATATTAAATTTGTACAATTCTTACAAAGATATGGAAACTTCAGAATTAAAAAAAGATTTATTCGAACACTATTCATTTACAGCTGATAAAAATCAATCTTTATTAAGAATTGACAAATTTCTTATGGATAAAATTCAAAATGCTACTAGAACCAAGATACAAAGCGCCATAAATAATAATTACATAAAGGTTAATGATAAAGATATAAAAGCAAATTATAAAATAAAGCCCAACGATATAATCAAGATTTTACTACCAACAGAACCAAAAGAATCTGAAGTTATTCCTGAAAAAATTGAATTAGATATTGTCTATGAGGATGAAAGCATTATAATCATCAATAAACCATCGGGAATGGTTGTACATCCCGCATATAACAATTGGACTGGAACTTTAGTTAATGGACTTGCTTATTATTTTGAAAATTTACCTAATAAAAAAGGCAATATTGGAAGACCCGGATTAGTACATCGAATAGATAAAGATACTTCAGGATTATTAGTGATAGCTAAAACTGAAGAAAGCATGAATTCTCTATCTAAACAGTTTTTTGATCATTCAATAGACAGAAAATATTACGCTTTGGTTTGGGGTGATTTTGATGAAGATGATGGTACTATCGATAAAATGCTTAAAAGAAGTTTTAATGATAGAAGAGTAGTTGATGTTACACAAGATGATAATTTTGGCAAAAAGGCTATAACTCATTTTAAAGTTATAGAACGATTTAGATATGTTACTTTAATAGAATGTTCATTAGAAACTGGGAGAACTCATCAAATTAGAGCACATATGAAGCATATTGGTCACAGTATTTTTGGAGATAAAACTTATGGAGGAGATAGAATTCTCAAAGGACCCATTTTTTCAAAATACAAAGCGTTTATTAATAATTGCTTTTCTATAATGCCTTCCCAAGCTCTGCATGCTAAATCTATTGGTTTCATTCATCCCCAAACTAAAAAGTATGTTAAATTTGAATCTGATCTTCCAACAGAATTTGAATCAATTTTAGAAAAATGGAGAAATTATATAATACCAAATAATAGCTTTTTTTAAATATTCAGTAATATAAAATCATAAATCTTTATTTTATTTTATATTTTTCTGTTTTTGAAGGTTTGATTCCTAATTTTGATTCTATTTCTTCTATAGTTTTTCCCTCTTTTAACATTTCTTGTGCTAATTCCTGCTTGGCCATTGATTTTATTCTATTTGTCTTTTGAGTATTTATTCTTTTTCTGTCTTCATCTGTTATTTTTGACGGATCTAGTTCTGGGAATTTTATGGTGAATTCTGTGTAGGAATTTAACCCTTGGCTACTGTTGCAGCTTATTTCTCCGTTGAAACTGTTTACTATTATTTTGGAGAACCATAGGCCGATCCCGCTGCTTTCTCCTTTTTTGCCTGTCGTGTAGCCCATTTGGAATATTCTTTCTTGGTTTTCTTCTGGGATCCCTTTGCCATCATCTCTTATTATTAATTTGTTGTTTTCTGAGTTTATTTCTACTTTTGTTGGGCCGCCGTGTTTGAAGGCGTTTCTTATTAGGTTTGATAGTACGAAGGAGAATTGGGCTTTAGGTAATTGGATCAAAAAGTCGTTTCTTAGGTCTACTTCTACTTTTTCTAATTGGCCGGGATG
>JAAGZN010000190.1 GCA_024206165.1 Bacteroidota bacterium | reverse complement strand
TGCATTTGTATCTTTGTTTTTTCAATACTAGGCCATCCTTTGTATATGTAGATGATTTACATTTTGGACATTCTTTCATTTATATAATTTTTGGTTTAATATATAAATTTAATCAAACTATACGAAATTAACAATGCCGTATTTTTTATTGGATTATCTAAATGATCATCTTGTCTATTTCTATTATCACAATTTATTAGAAATAATATTGCAATAATCTTTAAAATAATTTTTTCTTTCTTTTTAAGCATTTAATTGATAATTTAAAATATTAATTAATAAAATTTGCGTTATTATTTGCCAATTGTCATGTTGAGCAAAGCTAAACATCTATTATTATATATACTAATCGTATATGAAATGCATCTGAAACCATTTGATTTCAAAGAGGAATAACCGATTATCATATATTCTTCAATTGGAAGCCTTTACATTAGTATCATATAAAAACAGTATTTTCAAAAATACATTCATCAAAATAGCAGTTAATCCAGTAAAAAAAGTTTGAAATTTACTAGGAATATTTCTAAACTAAGTACCAATCATTATCATTTAATTCTTGTATAATTTGCTTTTCTCTCTCTATTTCTTTTTTACATCTCTCTATTTCTTCTTTATGTCTCATTAGTTCTTGATATTCAAGCTTGGATTTGAATTTGAATTTTCTTAAAGAAAAAGGATTAAGATTTTTGCAATAGTCAAATGTTAATCCAATTAATTTATGTTTTGATTCTATTTCTTCTTTATCTAAATAAATAGCAGTAGCAATAAAGATATCACTTTTTTCATCATATCTAAATGAAATTCCAACATCACAATTTCTATAAATAATATTGATAATTAATACCCACTCAATTCCATAATAAGAACTGGACTTATCTATAACTAATATGGGAATTAAGTTATTATTTACATATTTTTTATTTTTAAATTTTTCCATAGCAATTATAGTATATTCTTTCATTATGCTTTGAGTGAGTACTATAGATTTACTATCTGAATCATCATCACTTTTTTGAGACTTAAAAAGTTTCAGATTAGACCATTTAATTTTATTAATATCCTCTTTACTAATTTTTCTTCTAAGAAGTAATTTGTTTATGAATTCTTTATTTTTTCTTGACTTCTTTGGTAAATCGTGATATAAGATATTATATTCTGTTTTAATTTGATATTTAGTCATAAACTCTTCTAGTTTATAAGGGTATCTCTTTTGTTGCTCTTTAATTATTCCATATAAATTTTCATCGTTATCATTTTTAAGTTCATAGTTAATTATTGCCACCATGAATTCTTTGTTTTCTATATTTTTATATTGGTTAGAATATCCTTGAGACATTTGTAAAGTAGTAGTATAATCTAGCCAGTAATATAAATTAGCTTCATCTTTAATATCGTTTGTAATTTGTTTAAGAAAAAGTTTTATTGATTGCTTATCAACATAAATACTTCTTTTTGTTCCTATAGGATCAGTTTTAAAATCTAATACCTCATATTTTTTTATTACATCATCTACTATATCATAAAGCCATTCATTCTTATTATCAATCTTAGACATTTCATTTGTAAAATATTGATTGTTTTTATTATTTATGTTACAATGTTGGTTATTTTCAAATTTTAGATGCTCTTTAAGTAAAGAATATTGTAATCTTAAAATATTATCTTGTTGAGATCTTAGCTGTTCTTTAGGTGCTTTATCAGTGTTTACTCTATGCGTACCTTTAAAATTATTTTTCTCTGAACATGAGAAAAATATAAATAATGAAATTAGTATGATTAAGTATATGTTAAATGTTTTCATTTTTATATAAATTACTAATTAAACAAATTATCCATTTTGATTATCTTATAAGAGTCCTTAAATGTATAAAGAAATAAACTAATCTTTGTCTAATGAACTCAGATATAATGATAAAAAAAAATATGTACTTGTTATAATTTTATTTAATTTAATTTTTGAATGAGTTTTTAAATTGTATTTATTTTGGAAGCAATACTTGATATGGGCAAAAAACAAGGAGTGCATTTAATACAAAGTGAGTATTATTTTATTTATGTTTTGAATCTATACTTCTTCCATTTGAAGATTAATAAATAATTTGTAAATAATAAATAATTTTCGATATTAGTACAAAATTATTTATATAACAAAATGAATATATTATCATCCTCATCAAGAAAAGAATTATTATCTCAACATAGA
>JAAGZN010000189.1 GCA_024206165.1 Bacteroidota bacterium | reverse complement strand
TTTCGCTCCTTCACAGCGGTGGTCTGCTAGTTTGACCACCTTGTGCCTAGGACAAGATGTCAGGGTAAAGGTCGCAGAAGAAGTTAGACTTCCAGAGAAGACGGTGCTCTACTGGCTCTAGAAAAGATGAGAGAACGGAGAAGACCTGTTCTCAGATATTATTTGTGATAAATCAAAGTACAGCATCATAAATTATGCCTGCCGACCATTAATAATATTTGCAACACCTAACAGTTTTGTCCCTCATATTTAATGCTATTCATTATGAACTTCATGATATACATTACATAACATACATAATTAAATGAACTCACCAGAAACATCAATATAAATACAATATATGCACAAAGCAATATAGTTTTGTTAAGATTTATTTCGTTCAACATTTTAGGATTAACATACCTATTTTGACGGCAATATTTTTCCCGAAAGACGTTATTTTAGGTAAAGTATCTCATTATCTTATGTCTGCACGAGTTTAGGTCTCACAATTTCGTGAGCTATATTAAAATGACGCAACTCACTGTGAGATGACAAAACCTTTTTCAAAATTAAAC
>JAAGZN010000188.1 GCA_024206165.1 Bacteroidota bacterium | reverse complement strand
ACAAAATCGGCGAATGGTTTTTTCCCTTTTTTATTATTTTTGCGCAGCAAGACCTTTTGGGATTTAAAGGGAAAAAAGGGAATGAGCGTGAGGATGGAACGTAACGACGCATTGCGGAGTGGAGAGACGGACGAACACCTTATATTCCTGCTGCTTGTGTGTAAATTGCTGTTCTAAGCTTGCAATCGCCTTTTTAATGTATTTACTGTTTGTTTTATTTTATCTATTAATGACAATTTTATTTTCTTTTGAATTAATTTTCACAACTTATAACAGGATTAAATATCTTTGCAAATATTGAAATATTTGATCAGCAGTCTGAAGACTACTGATAGCAGTGGCTCCATTTTTTCCATAATGTATTTTTCCATATTTAGTAGCTCCAAATAATCTTCCATCTTCATAATATGAAACTCCTATTGTTTCTCCAAAATCAACAATAACTTATTGTATTCTTTAATCCTCTAATTTATAAGAGGTTGCTTCTCTAATTTTATCACTCCAGAATATTAATAATCTTTTACATTTTTGACATACTAGCATAGTCTTCATTTTCATATATAATTTTTCTGAATCAATTTGACCTGAAAAATTATCATATTCAACATCTGAGATTAATAACCATTCATTAGGATTTGGAATCTCGCTCATATTTATAATGGTTCCACATGAACATTTTATACTAGGCATATTGATTATTTTTCTATTACTTCTATAAATTTAATGTTTTTAGCACCGCAGCCATTAACTCTTTTTAAAATATTTCCAAGCTCTCCTAATTTAACATCTGTTGCGGACAAATCTAAAATTATACCAACAGCTTGATCATTCTTCTTTGCTATTTCAGAAATAATTCTATGGGGCTTTTTTGTTATCGGAGTATATACATCATATGTGATTCCATTTATAAGCAAATCAGAAGTATGACCAGAAGCTCTTGTACCTATGGGGTTACGTAAATGCACGTTATACCCTTTTTTACTCATATATTTTGCAGCATTAATTTCACTTAAAGAAGGGGTTTTAGCTGTAATTTTTAAATTATGATATAGCTTTTGAGCATTCTTTATTTCAGCCTGTATTAATTTAATTTCGTCCTTAACAATCTCTTTTACTGCTTCTTTGATTATAGGCAAATTTTTTCTTAAAATTTGATTAGCTTCCCATAAACTTACTTCTTCCGCAATGGATATTGTATTAGCAATTCCATTATTCATTAATCTGAGGAAAATTAATTCTCCTGTTGCACTTCCTAAGATATCTGCTTTTGTTAATATATCTGCTTTATAGAATTCTTTTCCTAAACGATATATCCCTGTTCCTCCTAATTTATAGGTTTCTAATTTATTTGTATAACTTGATATTTCTAAACCTATGTTTATAGTATTCTTTAAACCTAATTCTTTAACAAAATCAGTAGACTTTTTTATTGATTGATAAATACTTTTTGATGTTGCTTGGGGATGAATTATAGCATTAAAAAGAGTTTTTGTTATTTTTCTATCTAATTCTATCAAGCCAATAAAATTACTAACTATTCTCTTTCCTCCACTTGAAATAAATCTTTGAAGTATCGTTCCATGCACAAATGCATCAGCTAAATTTTTTCCTAAATTCTTTCTGTATTTATCATTTTCATTGTAAGGACTGTTATCATCATTTAAATCATTTTCAGTTTGTTTCTCGTCGTTGGCCGATGCATCTCTCTATTCCGTTTTTTCAAAGATCTATTGCATTCCTTAGAACACCTTTTGACCTCTAAATTAATTATTTTATTCACTTGAAAAAATAAATCTTATATTTTCTTATCATACTTCATTTAATGGATGATATTTTGCTATTGAAGCTTTCAGGTCTGTTATATCTTTTTTTCTGTAACGCTCTGCTGTCTTTATACTTTTAAAGCCACTCATATATTGACCTAATCTTAAACCATGTTTTCTTATTATTATACTGTATCTGCTTTGTCTTAATTGTTTTAGATTTAGTTTTATATTTTGTTTCTTTAGGTTTTTATGGATTAAGGTTAAAAACTTGGAATGAACCCAATGAGTCTTGCATTTAGTAAATAATATCTCTTCTCCTTCTTCTTTTTTATGTTCTGTATGATTATAAAATGGTATCACTTGATGAGATTCTAAATTTAATATTCTGCTATTTCTTAAATTTGTTCCTGGGATTTCTATTTGACCTTTTTCTAAGTTTATTGACTTGATTATTAGTTTTAAGATTTCTTCTCTTGTTATTCCTTGATAGATTATTAGGCTTAGCATTAATTTTTCTTCATAATTATAGCTGTTAGATGGATATGCATTGTATATTTCATCTAATTCTTT
>JAAGZN010000187.1 GCA_024206165.1 Bacteroidota bacterium | reverse complement strand
GACAGATGAAGCACTGCATGCCGAGTGAAATTGATTTGTTCAGGATAATCAATCGAGTGCAAGAACAGACAGGTAAGCGAATATGTTTCATTCCAGTTTAATTGAATACCTTAGATTTCATGTTTACAAAGAGATCACCTTTGAATTAAAGGGCCTGAGTGAACTGGCTGTAGTTTGACTGAAAGGCCTAGATCAGGAGGAAAGAGTTGTCTTAGCCTAATTTGAATAGAAATATCGATAGCCACTAATTAGTGATTATATTTATCTCGTAATTGTCGGTTGTTTTGCAAGAGGAAACAAGTAGAAAACTTTGTATTTATATATTTCACCGTAATGGCTATACTAAATGAAACTTTTTGCTTTTTCAAGTACTTTGGTATATCCCTTATTGGAGGATGGTAGAGCTATACTCTATGTGTGTTGATATTAGGAATTATAGTACAGCAGTACACTTAAATGGCGTTTCACCACCTTTCAATAACTACTCTAAAAATGTAAGACTCCTTCCTCTCTCCCCTTCCCCTTCAAACAATGTTGCATTTCACCAAGTAGGAGGCTTGACCTTGACATGCACAAAATACAGTGAGGAACTGCTTCATTTTCACACTACATTCATCTGAGAGGAAAGAGCTTGAATATATTATTTTTTGCATTGATTATATACCATAGTGAGGATAATTGAAACAATATTAGGGTTGGCCGAGTAGGGGGTTTGAGCCCCAACATGTGAAATGCAGGATGCAGTGTAAATTGTGTTATTCTAAAACAACATTGTTCTGAGGGGGAGGGTGAAGGAATATATGTT
>JAAGZN010000186.1 GCA_024206165.1 Bacteroidota bacterium | reverse complement strand
GAATTTAAATTCAGAGAGTTAAAAATATTTCAAATATTGTATCAAGTCTATAGAAATAGTAAGCCGAGCTATGCAATAAAAATGTCAATAATAACAGGAATCGTTAATTTAAAAAATGGGTTTTAAAAAGATTCCTCATAAGAGGAACTCATTTTTATAACTTTTTCTAGGTAGGCCTGACTTTTGCAGTGCCTCCTACATATTCTATCGATGAAACTGGTGAAATTTTTAACCAGCCAGTTGGCTTTCTAATCTCATAAACTCTTGATAACAACTTATGGGCTGCATCTTTAATATTTTTATGATTCAATTCCTCTCTTCCTTGACTTTTTAATGAAGAAACTGGAAATCTATATACTTTATTCTCAGAATCACTCTCTTTTATACTTTGCAATATTAGATAAATAATATCTTTTTCCACTGCAGTAAGATTGTATCTAGCAGCAGTTATATCATTATGTTGCCTAATTAACTTATTTGAACCTGCAAAAGGCAATTCTAATTGAAATTTCGAAACTAAAGGATGATCCATAATAATTAGCTATCTTGCATAAAATTAGCAAACACTTTTAAAAATACTTGTTTTTCACCTGTATGAGTAAATGACGATTTGTAATAAAGCCATCTCCATATAGTTCTAATCTTTAATATAGTTGTTTTTTACTATAAGAAAAAAGATATTTATAATGCTCCAATAAAAGGATTTCTGATAATAGATCTTTGCCTTCTGAAATCAAACCGTTTCATATACATCTTTCATATACGAAATAGTAATACTAAAAGTATATGAACATGCGGAAAAAAGTCATTGATACTCGGCGAGTTATGATCAATTTTTCTTACATCTTCAAGTGAAAGTAAGTATATATAGGGATCTGAAGTCCGATGGTACGAAAAAGGTAAGCCTCCTTAAATCAACATTGCATGGGTAAAACCGCCTTTTTCCAACCCAGCCTATCTTAAATCAAAATTACCAAGCACATTAATATAAAGGTGCATATCTATAGCCTTAACCTCTTCTTTAATTTCAAAGTTTAGTATAAATGATCAAATTCCTTTGGACTTAACGCAAAAAAGCTCTTAAATGTCATATACCACTCTTTATTTAGCAAAAAACAGCTTATATAATAAAGCTTGCGTAACACAAGTAAATAATTTTCTATAGAATAAAACCAGAGCATTAATTAAATATTTACCTAAAAATTCCTTAGCGTATATTTTCGTACCATTGGGCTTCAGATCCCAAAGATAGAAGCTTCTTTCATTTTAAATTATTTATTAATATATTCGAACCATTATTAAGGTATCTACTAAATTAATAATTGAACTCTAAAAAATATAAGTTATGACAAAATATATAAATAAAATTTTTACATATAGCATTATATTAATAAGCTTAGCTAATTGTCAAATAAAAAGGCCTTCATCCCAAATGTTATTATCACCTACTTTGGATAAAACAAAATTTTATAATTATGAAAATGATATTTTAATAGATACGAAAAAAAACTCTTTATTATTGACACCTCCTAGATCAAGAAATATTCCTAATAATTCTTTCTCAGGATATAACAATAAGCTTCAAAGTATATTAAAGCAAGAACATCAAAACTTCTTCTTTGACTCTAAAAATAATAGTTTAGTAACTGCCTACAATATAAATATAAATGAAACCATTTTTTTGAAATGGAATAATAATGGAAACATTATTGCCGCAATTATTAATAAGAATGCTCCTAAGGGATTTTATGGAGTATATGAAATGAAAATTAAAACAAGATCTGATATTTTTTTATCAAATCCAGATATAAAATTTGATCCTATGTTTGCAAAAAGATATTTACATACTCAAAATAATGTTTTGTTCATACAGGATAAGAGAATTAAAGGAGGAGGTTTGTGGCCTCCAGGCGAATGGGGTATATGGCCAGCGAACTGGGGAAGAAATGCTGGCAGTACAGCATCTAATGAAATAGCCAATGCAATAAATAAGTTTGGTGACAAAATGCTAAAAGTATTGGGTTTTTTTATTGAGAAACTTCCTGATGGAGATAGAACTGTTAATGCTGGCAAAGAGGTTCTAGACAAAACTATTGAGACTAGTGAAAAGATTGCAAACAAAGGTATTGACGCTACTGAAAAGGTTGCAAACAAAGGTATTGACGCTACTGAAAAGGTTGCAAACAAAGGTATTGATGCTACTGAAAAGGTTGCAAACAAAGGTATTGACGCTACTAAAGAGGAATACCATCATACCATAAGAACATTTAAAGATATTGTCAAATACATTACCGACAGATTATTCTATATAGCAGCAGCCATATTATGCTTAATACTATTAAAGTTTTATTTCGATAATTCAAAAGAAATAAAAGAAGATTTAGGGACAATTTTTTCTGGTATTACCCAAGCAATTACTTACACTTTTGGGATAGGTGTGGGAGTAGGCAAAGGAATAATCTATTATACTAATAATTTATACAAATCGTTATCATCGATACTCTCAGGAGTTGGTAAATTCATTGCCTATACCTTTAAAATAATCCAGGGAGGAGGTAAAGGGATAATCTATTATACTAATAATTTATACAAATCGTTATCATCGATACTCTCAGGAGTTGGTAAATTCATTGCCTATCCCTTTAAAATAATCCAGGGAGTAGGTAAAGGAATAATCTATTATATTAATAATTCATATAAAACTATAATATCTGTGTCATCAAACATAGGTAAATTCATTGCCTATCCCTTTAAAATAGTTATGGAAGGGGGTAAAAGAGCCATCTATTATACTAATAATTCATATAAAGCTCTAGTGTTAACATTATCAAAAATTGGCAAATTAATTACAAATTTGGTTAGTCTCATAACATACCCTTTTAAAATGGTTGCATTGATTACAAAAGGAATGGGAAGTAACACTATAATAATTTTAGGGACAATGTTAATATCTATTATTATAATATTTATCATGAAAACAATAAATTAATTCAATGTATACTAAAATGAACAATATTAAAATTTTACTTTTGCTCCTAATATTTAGTTGTAATATTAAGAATCAAAATTTAGTTAAAAAAAAGATAATTTCTCAGAATAACATTAATAATCCTATTTTGACAAATATTTATGACTGCACAGATGTAAATATTAATAAGAAAGATTTGGAAAATGTGGTAACAATTTTAAAAAATAATTACATAAATAAAACTAAACAACATACTTTTTCAGATGAAACAGATTACATAGAACTAGAAGTATTCGATTCTAATGAAATAGATACAAATTTATTGGAAAAAGAAATAGAATACTTTATAAAGAACTCTAGACAAAGATATCTAGGATTATTAGGTTCACCGGGAACCGGCAAAACTAAATACTTCAAGTTTTTAGAAGATAAATTATGGAAAAAATATAAAACTATAGAAGATATTGTACCAATCTTTATACCTTATTATTTAAAAACAAAAAATGCTATCATTGATAATTATTTAACCTCTCAAGGTCTAGATAAATATCAGATTTGTTTATTGAAATCCAAAGCCAATACGCTTATAATGTTGGATGACTTTTATTTTAAAAAAGCTTTTAATCCTTTTAAAAATGAAAATATAATAAATTCAAAAATCAAATTATTAGTTAATACAAGAATACAACCAATCTATGGATCTCATTTATCTTATATATTCAGAATAAATGATAGAAACATGGCTAAAGTTTTATATGTAAAGCCATTTTCAAAACTACAAATAAAAAAATATATTCAAAATACTAGAAAGAAATCAGCAAATATAGATCAGCCAATGAATCTAAATGAATATATTCAAAATATTTGTGAATTTATTGAAAAACTAAAAATAAATTGTAATGTACTCAATCCTTTACAATTGGAAATCCTAATAAAAATAATGGAATTAGAAAACAACAGTAATAGTTTACTCTTCAATATTGAAAATTTTATTAAATATTGGGTTGAGAGAGAGATAAATAGACTACAAAATAAGTTTCTCATAGACAATAAAAATACTACTCAAGAAACAATTAAATTAAGAAAATATTGCAAAAATATTGCATTCAATTTTTTTATTCATGGAATTGAAAATATTTATAGACATAGACATTTTGGAGAGTTAGATTCAATTTGGGAAGAATTAAAAAAATATGATGGAATATATAACCAAGGATGCACAATAAAATATAAAAATAATGGAAAATTCGGATTTATTGAACATATAATTAAAAGCTATTTTATATACGACAGTATAATGGATGATTTAATCGATAACAATCTAGTTCAAGATTCAAAAATAAATAAAAAACTTATTAATGAAGAAACTGAAGTAATAGATTTAATAGTCGAAGCTATAGGTACAAAAAAAGAATTAAAATTGGATCTAACTTTAAAAAATTACATAGAAAAATCAAAATTAGATAAAAATTATTCGATAGCTGCAATTAATGCAGTCACTATTCTCAATAGATATAATAATAAAATATTTAGAGACAATGATATACTACAAGGAGCCAATCTTTCTATCTTAAGTACTAAAGTCGGTAAATTAAGAGAAGGACCTCTATTAGAAGGAGCTGACTTAAGTTTTAGTAATTTAAGAGGAACAGATCTTAGAGGAGTCTGCCTCGAAAGAGTAATTTTCAAAAATACTATATTAAAAGATGCACTTTTAGAAGAAAATTCTGAACATATAAAAAGTGATTATTATCAATTGGTATCTATTCTGATAGTCACAGTTATTTTAGTTTTTTTTATAAGGTATTTATGCAAATTAATGTTTAATACAAAATTCAACATCGTAAAATCTGATGATAACAATATTGATCTAAAAGAGGAAGATATTAATAACGATATTGAGTAACTAGAAAAAGAATTATTTAACCTTTAACATAAAAATATGAGTAAAATATTTATAGTCACAATATTGGTATTTACAATGATTACATGTGGGACAAAAGGTACTCATAATAGGATGAAATCTTTTATAGATATAGATAAGAATATACAATCATATTCTAAATACAAAAATACATACCATACTAATTATGGAAATAACAATCTTTTTAAAAACTTATCATCTTTCAAATTTTGTATAGCAAGTATACTGTTTTTATTTCCAAAATTAACAAATTGTGTAAATATAGAAATAGGTAGCGATGAAAATAATAATAATTTAAACTTTAAAGAACCTGATATTTTAAAAAATAATATATTATGTCCTGATATCCCAGTAAATGATACGATGTTAAATCATTCAATAGGACTTTTAAAAAAAGGCGTCGAATTCGACTTAGAACATGAACATAATATATACGATGCATTAAAGAGATATGTCATCTTGGATGCTTCAAAAAGGATAGAAGGAGATGGAAAGGATTTACATGAACAAGTATTATCCTTTATAGATAATTATAGTTCTTCTTACCTAGTGCTTTTAGCATCATCTGGATCAGGTAAGAGTTCTTATGGACGATTTTTAGAAAATTTTTTATGGGAAAAATATAAATATAAGCAAGATTTTATACCCATATTTATTTCTTTGCCAGCTTTTCATAAAATGAATATAAATAAGGCTTTAATAGATAATTTTTTATTAATGAGAAAATTAAATAGAAAGGAAATATGTCAAATAAAAAATCAAAAGTTATTAATAATTTTTGATTCATTAGATGAAATAAACAAAAAAATAAATTTATATGAACAAGAAGAGATAGATAAATTAAAAAAAGCAAAAATAATAGTGAGTTCACGAATAGGTCCTATGGATAATCCTATGTCAGATTATATTTTCAGAACTACTAGAAATATACCTGCAAAAAAGTTATATATTTTACCTCTCTCGGGTGATAAGATAATAGAATATGTAAAAGCTTATTTAATTCAGGATAACAAAGATATTAGCAATACAGATGTAAATAAAAAAATCTTAAAATTAAAAAATATGAGTAAGAGACTAAAAATGGATAATATAGAATATAATCCACTACAATTAAAAATATTTTTAGATATTTTAGGCAATCAAAAAAATAATCTTTACTTCGATATTAAAAACTTTGTAGGAGAATGGTTCACTAGAGAAAGTTATAGAATATTACTTGATAGAATTGATGAAAGTGAAGACGATGTAGCAGTAATTAGAGATAAGTTAACAAAAAAATTTGAAAATTTTTCTGAAAAACTAGCTTTTCAGATGTTCTTAGATGGAGTAAATGGGTATCGTAAATACATAAAATTTGGGGAATTAAATCCTGCTTCTATAAAATTTTTTGGAGAAGATACACAAATAGATAGAGAAGGGTGTCCTATTAAATATGATAATAATGGAAGATATACATTTATTAGAAATTCCATTCGAGATTATTTTATAGCAGATGTTTTATTTAATGAACTTATTACATTAAAAATTTTTGATGATAAAAATATAAAACTTAATAAAAAACTTCTCAATAAAGAAGAAGGAGTTCTTGAAATAATTTCAGATGCAATAACAGCATATGAAGATCGTATAGGGATATATACAGGAAAACTATTAGATATAGTTTCTAAAGCTAAAGAAAGTGATGAAATGTCTATAGCTGCTATCAATTCTATTTCCATTCTTAATATGTATAACAAAACAATATTCAAAAATACAGATTGCTTACAAGGCGGCTATCTATCTGTTGAAATAGATAAACAAACAGGTAAAAGACTGGGGCCTATATTGAAAGGTGCTGATCTAAGTGGAGCAGACTTAAGCTTTGCAGATTTGAGAGGAGTTGATTTTAAGAAAGTAAATATGGAAAATGCAAATACTTTTTGGATTAATATGGATAAACAACAGGAAGAAGAAGATATATGTATTATTCTATGATTAAATTTGAAAGTAGGCTGTATATAACATCAACCTCAGAACAAACCAAAACAATATTAAATCAACTACTACTCAATCTCTTAATAATGACAACCTTCATAATAATAATAGCACTAATACTATACTTTATAGTAAGTGAGGTCTGAAATCCAATGGTACGAAAAAGGTAAGCCTCCTTAAATCAACATTGCATGATTAAAACCGCCTTTTTCCAACCCAACCTCTCTTAAATCAAAATTACCAAGCACATTAATATAAAGGTGCATATCTATAGCCTTAACCTCTTCTTTAATTTCAAAGTTTAGTATAAATGATCAAATTCCTTTGGACTTACGCAAAAAAGCTCTAAAATGTCAAATACTACTCTTTGTTTAACAAAAAACAGCTTATATAGTGTTTGTAAGCAAACAAAACTATAGTTAAAAGTTACAATTTAAATTCATGTATATATCACAAAAGAAGTAGTCAGCTTATAAAAACACAAAATATACCAAAAACATACCTATCGAATAATAAGTCAATTC
>JAAGZN010000185.1 GCA_024206165.1 Bacteroidota bacterium | reverse complement strand
TATAAAATATTATAGAAAAAATACAATCGGTATCTATCACTAATAAAATATGTTGATATAAAATGAGAAAACCTATTTTGATAATAAAAATTTGATGCTAAAATATTAAAAATTAAGAGTTTTCTATCAGGCACTATTTATATATTTTTTTGCCAGATCTAAAGTTTTCTTATTATTAATATGATGAAATAAAGTCCCTTCTTTTCCTTTTATTTTAAAATCTAGATTATCAAAATTTTTAAATATAAACTCTAAACTTTTATTACATCTTTTTTGGGTAGCGATTATTAAGGCATTATTTTCTTTACAATCCACCATTTTATTTATATCATATATATACTTTTCATCCAAAGTGTGTATCCCTTTTAATATTTTTAAAGCTGAATCATCATTTTCTTGATTTAATGCTTGAAATAAATTTCTAAAATAATTTTTAACAATTTCGTTATTATTAAAAGCTTTAAATAAAATTTTACAAATTTCTTTGTTTGTCAAATTTGCTAAATCAGCTAAATCTAAAGGTTTGTTATTTTCTGGATCTTTTACTTTAACATTTATATCAAAATTTTCAAATAAGAAAATAACTAAATTTAAATTATCATAAAGTGCTGCATAATGTAAAAGGGGTTTTTCTTTATAAAATGAAACATTAATATCTTCAATATAATTTTGTATATATTTTTCTAAAAAATCTTGCTTCCTTTTTTTTATTATTAATAATACATCATTTTTTATTGTATTTTCATCTATTGTAGGAATTAAATAAATCCACTCATCTACTTTATTAAATATTAAAATACCGACCATCTGAAGATGGTGGAATTATTATCTTGACTGTAAGTCGCAATAAGCTCTAAAGAGCTACTCTAATTGTAAGTTTTCAATGTTACCAATTTTATGAGCATCTATATGGTTATTTATATATTC
>JAAGZN010000184.1 GCA_024206165.1 Bacteroidota bacterium | reverse complement strand
GAATATATAAATAACCATATAGATGCTCATAAAATTGGTAACATTGAAAACTTACAATTAGAGTAGCTCTTTAGAGCTTATTGCGACTTACAGTCAAGATAATAATTCCACCATCTTCAGATGGTCGGTATTTTAATATTTGTCATATTGAGTGAAGCTAAATATCTATTTTAGATTAAAACAATTTAAAAAAATCTTTCACTTCATTTTGGATGACATGGATTTTATAGTTATTTAATTACTGCGCAATTTTAGTTAAATAATTTCATCAATATTTATATTTAAATTTAAATAATCAAACTTAGAGATAAAGAATAATTATATTTAGTTTCAATTTAAATCCTAATTAATTTTTATGAATTTAAATTCTAATAAGAACAGATTTTTTATAGATATTTCTTATAAAGGCACAAAATTTCATGGTTGGCAAAAACAAAAAAATGAAATTACTATACAGCAATCTATAGAAGATGTTTTAAAACTATTGTTTGGAGAAGAAATGTCAATATATGGAAGTGGAAGAACAGATGCAGGAGTACATGCTAAACAACAAATAGCTCATGTAGATTTGCCCCAAAAGACTGATTTGAAATTATTAAAATCTAAATTGAATAAATTATTACCCAAAGATATTTCTATAAACAATATCAAAAAAGTTAATCAAAATGCTCATGCACGCTTTGATGCTGTAGAGCGTACTTATGAATATGTTATTTCCCACAAAAAAGATCCTTTTTATTATGATTATTCTTTATTGTTCTCAAGAAAGTTAGATTTGCAAAAAATGAATGATGCTTCAAAGATCTTATTAAAAAAAGAAAATTTTAAAAGTTTTTGTAAGTCTAAAAGTAATGTCAATAACTACAAGTGTAAAGTAACAAAAGCTTTATGGAAACAAAAAGATCATTTAATAATCTTTACGATTACATCTAATAGATTTCTCAGAGGGATGGTTAGAGCAATTGTTGGAACAATATTTGAAGTTGGTTTAGGAAATATTGACTTAAAATCATTTGAAGAAATTATTGATTTTATGGATAGAAACAAAGCCAAAAATATATCTTCAAAGGGATTGATTCTTAAAGAAATTAAATTTGATTAGTTTTTTAATTTTACATTAAATATATAAATAAATTTCAATTCAATCATATATACAGGATCCGCTGCAAAAGTCTCTATTGATATAAAAAATCGTTGATTACAGCTTTAGTTTGTTATATTGCATCTAAAATTTAATTGATCTGATATGAATCTATATAATAAATTAGTTAGTCGTCCCTATATTTTCCTGAGAAT
>JAAGZN010000183.1 GCA_024206165.1 Bacteroidota bacterium | reverse complement strand
TATGACTATTATATAAATCGCTTCAAAAAAGACTTTAATCTAGGTAGTTATCAAAATATAGTTATAGATAGTATTGAACTATTGGAAGATTGCTTATTCGCAGAAGAAAAAACTGAAGAATATGATTTTCAAAAACGAATGCAATTAGCTTGTTTTATAGAAGAAATGGCAGATAGAGTTAATGACAATAAAGTTTCTTATATAATATATGATGATGATAAAAAATATAAAGACACAAAAATATTAAAGGAAAAAATAGTTAAGTTATCTAAACGGTTTAAAGCCTATATGAATAAGAAATCGACAAAACAACGTTCTTCAGTTTTTAATAATAATACTGTAATTTCTTTTGCTTCTAGAATGTCTCGAGCTTCCATAATTGTAGCTAATTCAGGGAAAATCTAAAATAATAATTGAATATTTTAGGTTATTTTCTATTAATATTTAAAATATTTTAAAATCAAAAAATAAATATGAAGTTATTATAATAGAAATCTAAAATTTATACAGATAAACAAATTTTGCGTAAGTTAAATTTTCAACTTACGCAAAATTTTTTTAAAAAAATATGATAAATGCATTGATTGCTATATAATTAAAATACCGACCATCTGAAGATGGTGGAATTATTATCTTGACTGTAAGTCGCAATAAGCTCTAAAGAGCTACTCTAATTGTAAGTTTTCAATGTTACCAATTTTATGAGCATCTATATGGTTATTTATATATTC
>JAAGZN010000182.1 GCA_024206165.1 Bacteroidota bacterium | reverse complement strand
GAATATATAAATAACCATATAGATGCTCATAAAATTGGTAACATTGAAAACTTACAATTAGAGTAGCTCTTTAGAGCTTATTGCGACTTACAGTCAAGATAATAATTCCACCATCTTCAGATGGTCGGTATTTTAATTTACATAATAGTATATCACCATTTTCAGTTTCAGACTTAGTAGTATTAAATAAGCTAAATAAGCTATAAGTAGTTAATAACTTTTTAAAAGTAGAATTTGAATTTGAAAACCAAGATTTTGAATAATTATTTTTGTTCTTATTATATTTAGTTATAGAGTCTTTATTATAATATGTATTAGAATTCTTTAACATTTGTAATTCTTTAGCTTTTCTAGAACAACTGATTAAATAAGCAAAAATTGTAAAATTTATTAATATTTTTTTCATAATATTTATTTTTGTTTGTTTTAAAATTATTCCTTCAAGTTAAAATAGGCTATTTTATTTCTTTCTTTATATTTGTAAAAATTTGCTACAATCAAACCTAAAATCGTTAAACCAAAGATTATTAATATCAAATAACCATCTTTCCAAGTTTTAATATCTGCTAATTCGTTAGAAGAAAGTACTTCAACTGTTTCATTTTGATATTCTGTAGTATTTTCTAATTGAAATGTAGGATTTATAGTTGGTGTAATTGTAGGTATAATACTTGGAAGAAATGTAGGATTTATGGTTGGATTGTCAGTAAAAATTTTACAAATAAAGCTGTTTTCGGATAAACATAAATGAGAGTTATTTATATCATTTGAATTTTTGATTGTTATATTTTTATATCCTACAATATCAAAAAAAGGTGAAGAGATTTTTATATTAAAATAATCATTTTGTATTAAACAATTTTCTAAAGAAACATTGAAATTAATTATCAAATCTTTGGTAGAAAAATATTCATTAGTAAAAAAATAATCTGTAATACAATTTCCAAAAATACTTATATCGTCTTGATTATCACTGCATTTAGGAATTTTTATTACTATTGAACCAATAGAATTATTGAAGCAAATATTCTTATTAAATTTATATTCTATCGAAGCTATTGAATTATCATAACTTTGATTAGTTCCTAAAAAACAATCATTACAAAAATCTAAAAAGCAATATTGTTGTGATAAAGTTAAATTTTTATCATTATCGTAAAAACCAATTACAAAGTCTGAATTTGATAAAGTTGCGATAGATGGAAAAATTTGAGAAGATTTAGATGTATATATATTTAATAATTTACCAATTTTATTTCCAAGTTCATCATAAATTTGAGCTAACAATTTATGTTTTATAATATCAAAGTAAGAAATAATAAAATATTTTCTATTTAAAGTATTTACTTCAATAGAAGTAACACTATTTGTATTTTCAATTATTTCTGATATTATTTTTTTGCCATTTTTATCCAAAATAGAAAAGAAGATTTTTAAATCTGAATAAGCTGCTATAACATACTTTTCAGTATCTCTTATTCCAGATACTCTGTTATATGCAGATGAATTTATATATAACAAAGATTCATTTTTTAAAATACCATATTCATCATATATAGCATATTTAATAGGAAAAGGAGGATTTGGGGACCTATATATAATTATAAAATAGTTATATATTTCTGAATGAGCAATATCTACCCTATTTAATCCACCAGTTAATAATTTTCCATAAAAGTCTGTTGAATTGAATATATTAGTTTTAATATTTGCATTTTTATCTAAAATGATAAATTGAATTTTTTTGATTTTTTTGTTATGCCAAGCTATTATAATATTACCATTATTTAATGTTGTAGTTGTTGGATATAAATCTAAAGACTCATTTTTTGAACTTATTTGAAATGTATTTTTTATTATTGTGCCATTTTTAGATAATAGTTTAGCAAAAATTTTATAATTAGTTCCATTACTCCAAACTACTAAATAATAATTATTAAGCAATGTAGTCACATCAAAATTATATGCATTTTCGAAAAGTATATTTTTATTGATTTTAATTGAATTTTGATATAAATTTAAGGAATTATCTATGATATTAGATTTAATTTCTTGAGTTATTATGGAAGTATAGTCTCTTATCAATACGAAGCCTTCATCATAAAATCCTGCCATTGGTGTTTTGCTAAGAGATGTATCATAACTTTCAGTAGAAATATCAAGCAATTCATTTTTACATAAAAGTATATCTTCATCTTTCCATATTAAATTTCTATTTAATTCTCTTGATTCATTTAATTTTTGAGATTTAGTAAAAGAAAATAAACTGCAAATAGTTAATAATTTTTTAAAAGTTGAATTGGAATTTAAAAACCAAGATCCAGATTTATAATTATTTATTTTATTATCTCTAAAAACCGAATGTATATTAAAATGTTGGTTATAATTCTTCGATATTTGTAGATCTTTACTTTTTTGAGAGCAATTAATTAAATTAATTGAAAATATAACAACATATAATATTACCTTCATATTAGCATTATTAGCTCAAATAAATTAAATATGTCAATTGAATTTATTTCTAAAAATATTGTATTAAATTTATTTTATTAAACACAAATATTATAATTATATATAATTATTAAAAATAAAATAATGAATATTTCAAAAAACTATTATTATATAAATATAATATTGATTAATGTATAATAATTAATAAAAGTTTATAGATTATGATAATATTAAATTATTAGGCATTGCTAATCTGAGAGAGATTAATTAAATTAGTACTTCACAAATATAAAAAGAAGTAATGAAAAAGACAGAATGTCCAAAATGCAATAAAGCAAACTGCATAAAAGATGGCTTTATGAGAGGAAAACAAAGAT
>JAAGZN010000181.1 GCA_024206165.1 Bacteroidota bacterium | reverse complement strand
GAATATATAAATAACCATATAGATGCTCATAAAATTGGTAACATTGAAAACTTACAATTAGAGTAGCTCTTTAGAGCTTATTGCGACTTACAGTCAAGATAATAATTCCACCATCTTCAGATGGTCGGTATTTTAATTTACTATTTGTCATATTGAAGTTTACAGTTATTTAATTACTAAGCAAACTTGAGTTAATTATTGTTTTTAAAACTGATAAATTTATATATAGTAGTTTTAATTCATAACAAGTATTATTATATTTAATATCATTACAAATTTTTTAAGATGACAATCATTTTTTGGAAAGAAATAAATGCATTTTTCAACTCATTAGCAGGCTATGTAGTCATCATATTTTTTTTAACATCAATAGGTGGCTTATTATGGATTAATCCTGATACAAGCATTCTTTATGGAGGATTTTCTAATTTGCAGGCAATGTTTGATTTTGCTCCATATTTATTAATTGTTCTTTCTTCTGCAATTACCATGGGGGCTTGGACAATAGAGAAACAAACTGGTATGATGGAATTATTAATAACAACTCCTCTTAAAATAACTCAAATAATTATTGGCAAATATTTGGCAAGCATTTTCATAATATTCTTTGCTCTTGCATTAACCCTTATTTATTACTTTTCGATTTATTATTTAGCTAATCCAATAGGAAATGTTGATAGCTCATCAATAGTGGGTTCCTATTTTGGATTGATTTTACTTTCAGCTTCTTTTGTAGCAATAAGTATTTTTGGTGCTAGTTTAGTCGAAAGTCAATTAATTTCATTTTTAATAAATATAATTTTGTGTTTTTCTTTCTATTCTTTATTTGAAATGATAAGTAAAATTCAAATCTTAAGTAAATTTTCATTGTTTATTAGTAACATAGGAGGTTTTTCGCATTATTATTCGTTAGGTAGAGGACTCATTGATTCCCGAGATATTGTTTACTTTCTTGTTAATATTATATTAATGATTTATTTGACTAAAATTGTTTTAAAGCATAGAAGATGAAATTTAGGATTAAAAATGTAAGAAGATTCCAAGAACCATTGATTTTATTTATCTGTATTTTATTTTTACTTATTATTTCTCATGATTTTTATTTTCGAATAGATTTAACAAGTGATAAAAGATATAGTCTAAATAAGCATACCAAAATGTTTTTAAAAAACATTAATGAAGAAATAAATATTGAAATTTATTTAGAGGGAGATTTACCTATTAATTTTAAAAAATTTAGAAATTCTATTGAAGAAAAATTAATGGAATTTAGAATTCTAAATGATTATATCAATTATAAATTTGTTGATGTAAGCAAATTATCTATTAATGAAAGAAAAGCCTTATTTAAAAAATTAAAAAAAGAAAAAATTTATGCTACCAACATTTTCATAAGGGATAGAGGAAAGAAAATAGAAAAAATAGTTTTTCCAATAGCTAAAATTAGCACTGATAATAACGATGTCTATATTAAATTATTCAAAAACCAAGGAAATTTACCAATTCAAATTCTAACAAATAAAGCTATAGAATCTTTAGAATATAATTTCATTTCTACAATTTCAAACTTAACAAATAAAAATGTGAAGCAAATAGGAATTTTAGTGGGCTGTGGTCAACCTTCTAAAAAGAGATTATATATGATTTCAAAAGCTTTAAAAAAAACATACAATGTCAATTATGTGAATATAAAAAAATCTAAAAACTTTGATCTTTATGATGCTCTAATTTTAATAAGACCAACAAAGCCATTTTCTGAAGAACAAAAGTATATATTAGATCAATATATTATGAATGGTGGTAAAGTCTTATTCTTCATAAATTCTGTGAATGTAGATATGAAAAATTTACAAAAAGGATTAGAATTTGCATTTCCTAACAATATAAATTTATCTGATATGTTATTTAGATATGGTATTAGAGTCAATAAAGATTTAATTGAAGATATTAACTGTTTATATTATCCTATTGTAGTAAGTGAAGAAAATAAAAATATTAAAATGGATTGGTTAAGATGGCCTTTGTTTCCGATTCTAGATAATTTTTCTGATCATATAATTACTAAAAAATTAAATTCTATTTCAACAAGATTTGTGAGTAGCATAGATATAATTAAAAACCAAAATGTTAATAAGATTCCATTAATTTACAGTTCTTATAATTCTATAAGAAAATCATTTCCAATAAAAATCGATATCAATGATCTTAGAAAACAATTAGATCCTAAAGATTTTAATCAAGGTCCTTTTCCTGTTGCTTGCCTTTTAGAAGGAAATTTTAAATCTTATTTTAAAAATAAGTATATACCAGAAAACTTTAACAAAAAAGAATTTAAAGAGAAAAGCAAGTTTACACAATTGCTAGTCGTATCGTCTGGTAATTTTTTAAGAAATGATATAGATCCTAAAACAAAAATTCCTGTAGAATTAGGTTATGATTATTATTTTAATCATGTTTTTTCTCAAAAAGAATTTATTTTAAATGTTTTAGATTATATGTTAAATAAAAGTGGATTAATTTATTCAAAAAATAAGGACATAAAATTAAGATTACTAAATTTAAAAAAGATAAATGGTCATTTTCTTAAATGGCAACTAATAAACATTATCACTCCAATTTTAATATTATTAATTTGGGCTCTAATTTGGAATTATCTATATCGAAGAAAAAATCTAAAATAAATATACTAAAAGTATATGAAGATGCGGAAAAAGGTCGTTGATACTCAGCGAGTTATGATGAATTTTCTTTCATCTTCAAGTGGAAGTAGTATAATCCTTAATAAATTACCAATTAAAATACCCACCATCTGAATTGTTATCTTGACTATAAGTAGCAATAAGCTTTAAATAGGGAGTTTCGTTAAAAGAAAAAATCAATAAAATTTAGTTAAAAACAAAGATTTAGCGGTATATTTAATAGAAAAATTACCCCAAAAATCAAGCATATTGCCCAAACCCGGGGTAATTATTAATCGAGCCATAAT
>JAAGZN010000180.1 GCA_024206165.1 Bacteroidota bacterium | reverse complement strand
GCATTTGTATCTTTGTTTTTTCAATACTAGGCCATCCTTTGTATATGTAGATGATTTACATTTTGGACATTCTTTCATTTATATAATTTTTGGTTTAATATATAAATTTAATCAAACTATACGAAATTAACAATGCCAAATTTTAAGGTGAAACAAAATAGAATTGATAATTTTTAAATTTTATTTATAAAAGTTATCTCAAGTTGAAATTATAAAGTTTTTGGCATATTGTTTTAATCTTCACTCATTTTAATTTCTAAAATTGTATTTTTTAAATAATTGTATTAAGTCTTAAAATTTCTATATCATATGAATTATATTTAAAATTTCTAAAATTCATTTCATAAGCAAATTTATTTTTATTTTTATATTTAATAATTAAAAATTATCAATCTTAAGATAGGAAAATGAACAAAGAAGAAATATTAAATGATTATAGAATAGCTCATGAAAGCAGATTTGCAAGTATATTGGGTAGAAGAGAAGTTATGTTGGGCAAAGCAAAATTTGGAGTTTTTGGTGATGGCAAAGAAATTGCTCAATTAGCTATGGCCAAAGTATTTAAAAAGGGAGATTTTCGATCAGGATATTATAGAGACCAAACTTTTATGTTTGCTATAAATGAATTATCTATAACACAATTTTTCTCTCAACTTTATGCTCATGCAAATGTAAAAAATGAGCCATCTTCTGCTGGAAGAATGATGAATTCACATTTTGGAACCCGATTTCTTGATAATAATGGAAATTTTAAAAAGTTAATAAATTTTAAAAATTCAGTTTCAGATATTTCTCCTACTGCCTCACAAATGCCTAGACTTTTAGGATTAGCTTATGCCTCTAAATTATATAGAAATAACAAAAATTTAGAGTATTTAAAAGATTTTTCTTTTAATGGAAATGAAATAGCTTTTGGTACTATAGGAGATGCTTCTACTTCCGAGGGTATGTTTTTTGAAACTATTAATGCAGCTGGCGTTTTACAAGTTCCTATGACTATTTCCGTTTGGGATGATGGTTATGGAATTTCTGTTCCTAAAAGCATACAAACCACAAAGGAATCGATTTCTAAAGCCTTATCAGGATTTCAAAGAACACAGGCAGATAAAGGAATAGAAATATTTACAGTTAAAGGTTGGGATTATAAAACCTTGATAGAAACTTATAATAAAGCAGAAAAAATATGTCGTAATGAACATATTCCCGTTTTAATTCATGTTACAGAACTTACTCAGCCACAAGGACATTCTACTTCTGGCTCGCATCAAAGATATAAATCAAAAGAAAGATTAGAATGGGAACAAGAATATGACTGCATAAAAAAATTTAAAGAATGGATATTAAATTCAAAAATCAGTTCTTCTAAAGAATTAGATGAAATTGAAGATAATGCTTTGCAGAATGTCAAAACTTATATGACAAAGGCATGGAAGGACTTAACGCAGGAAATTAATATTGAGAAAAATCAAATACTAAATTTTATTAAAAATGTTAAAATAAATGATGATATCAATAAAGTTATACAAAATTCAATAATTAAACTAGAAAAAGAAACTTTAACAAACAGATATCCATTAGTTGAATTTTTGAGGAAATTACAGATACTTTTAGAAAGAGATCATACAAAAGAGCAACTAAAAGGAAAAATTAATAACTTGATTTCAAAATTCCATAATTTATATAATTCTAATCTTTATAGTACTTCAAAAGAGTCTGCTTTAAATGTTAAATATATAGGACCAGAATATAAAGAAAAAACAAAATTAGAAGGTCGAGAAATAATCAAACTATGTTTTGATGATATTTTAAAAAGAGATCTTCGAACATTTTTTATTGGAGAAGATATAGGAAATATTGGAGGAGTAAACCAAGGACTCGCAGGATTACAAAAGAAATATGGAGATTTACGTGTCACTGATACTGGAATCAGAGAATGTACTATTGTAGGACAAGGAATAGGAGCAGCAATGAGGGGTTTAAGACCTATTGTTGAAATTCAATATTTAGATTATCTAAACTATGCTTTACAAATCATATCAGATGACTTAGCGACGTTAAGATATAGAACAAAAAATGGGCAAAAGGCTCCTTTAATAATTAGAACAAGAGGACATAGATTAGAAGGCATTTGGCATTCCGGATCATATTTTTCTTCTATCATTAATTCAGTAAGAGGAATATATGTGATAACTCCCAGAAATTTCGTGCAAGCAGCAGGATTTTATAATACCATGCTAAAATCTGATGATTCAGCTATAATAATAGAAAGATTAAATGCTTATAGATTAAAAGAAATTGTCCCATCTAATATCAAAGAAATAACAATACCTTTAGGATATCCTGAAATTCTAAAAGAAGGTAGTGATATAACTTTGGTGACATATGGAGCTATGTGTGATATTGTTTTACAGGCAGCATATCAACTTGAAGAGCATATGATTAGCTGCGAAGTAATTGATGTACAGACTTTATTACCTTTTGATATAAATCATAATATCTTAAAATCTTTACAAAAAACAAATCGGATAGCTTTTATAGATGAAGATGTTCCAGGAGGAACAACAGCATATATGTTACAAAAAGTTATTGAAGAACAAGATGGATATAAATATTTAGATGAAAAGCCTTTGACAATTACCAGTCAAGAAAATAGACCTGCTTATGGTGATGACGGAAACTATTTTTGTAAACCTAATTTGGAAGTAATATTCAGCAAAATAAATGGCATTGTTAATTTAAAATAGGTCTTAAGGTTTTTCGCAAAATAATTCTTCATTTTAAAAATTATTTTGAAGTTTTAAAATACAGAATTTATAAATAACTATACTAAGTTAACAATGCCGATTTTTTTAATATGACTGTGGATCAATTTATAAATCTTAATGAAAAGAGTATCCCAGAAGAAATTTTTACAGAAGATAAAAGTGTAGCCGAAAGAATTAAACTTATTTCTAAACTTGATAAACAGGAACGATCTGTTATT
>JAAGZN010000179.1 GCA_024206165.1 Bacteroidota bacterium | reverse complement strand
ATGCTTCATATATCCGTAATAAAATTTATTTTGCAAAATTTCATGTAACCGGCTTTGTAGTAAAATTTTTCCTCTTACCGTCCTTAATCCTTTTTCTTGTAAAATTTTGGCAAGTTTCCTTACTGAGTAATTGCCAGTTGCATATAATTCAAAAGCCATCTTCATAAAATGAGCTTTTTCTTCATCAATTACAACATCTGCTTTATTTTCTGTATTTCGTATATTTTTATATCCCAATGGTGCTTTTCCAATACATTCACCGTGATTAAGCTTATACAAAATACTTCGTTTTGTATTATCGCTTATTTGTGACACATAACTTTCTGCAAGCATAACTGAAAAGTTCCACATCATTTTATCTTGAGTTTTTAAATTTTCATCTAAAATAATTCCTTCTCTAATAAAATGTAATTCTATTTTTCCCTTTTTTCTTAATTCATCTAAAATAACAGTTTCTTTAAAACTTCTTTGCACTCTATCAACTGCATCTGCAACTAAAACAATTTTTTCTTGATATTTTTCAATATAATTTAATATTTGATTAAATTTTTCACGACTACCTCTTGTAGAAGACTCAACTATTTCATAAACTTTTAAGACTTCTAAATTTTTCCTTTCACAATAATTTTTTGCATTTTCTATTTGTGCTTTGATTGATTTTCCTTCTTCTTGCTCTTTACTTGAAACCCTCGATAGTATTACTGCTTTCATAATTTTTATAGTCTTCAAACTCTATTTTTTTATAAGCTTTTAGCTCTTTTTCTATTCCAGCTATTAAAAAAGATTTTATTCGTCCATTTTGACTAAATTTAATCTTTTTAAAATCACTTGTAATTCTTTGGCTTGTTTTGCTGTTTGAATATGATTTTACAATAGATTTCAAGCCATT
>JAAGZN010000178.1 GCA_024206165.1 Bacteroidota bacterium | reverse complement strand
ATGCTTCATATATCCGTAATAAAATTTATTTTGCAAAATTTCATGTAACCGGCTTTGTAGTAAAATTTTTCCTCTTACCGTCCTTAATCCTTTTTCTTGTAAAATTTTGGCAAGTTTCCTTACTGAGTAATTGCCAGTTGCCTATAATTCAAAAGCCATCTTCATAAAATGAGCTTTTTCTTCATCAATTATAACATCTGCTTTATTTTCTGCATTTCGTATATTTTTATATCCCAGAGGTGCTTTTCCAATACATTCGCCGTGATTAAGCTTATATAAAATACTTCGTTTTGTCTTATCTCTTAAATTTAAAATATATGTTTTAGCACCCATTACAGAAAAATCCCATCGCATTATATCGCTACTATTAGCATTTTCGTTTAAAATCATATTTTCCCTTATAAAGTGAAGCTCAATAACTTCTTTTCTTATAAGTTCATCAAACACAATTGACTCTTTAAAGCCTCTTTGTATCCTATCCACTGCATCAGCAACCAATGCTAATTTTTCTTTGTGCTTTTTTACAAAATCTAACATTTCGTTAAATTTTTTCCTGTCGCCTCTTGTAGAAGACTCAACTATCTCATAAATTTTTAAAACTTCTAAATTTTTTCTTTCACAATAGTTTTCTGCATTTTCTATTTGTGCCTTGATTGATTTGCCTTCTTCTTGCTCTTTGCTCGATACTCTTGCTAATATTACAGCTTTCATAATTTTATCACCTCTTTAATAAAAACAGTTTCGATAATCTTCAAAATCTATCTTTTTATAAGTTTTTAGCTCTTTTTCTATTCCAGCTATTAAAAAAGATTTTATTCGTCCATTTTGACTAAATTTAATCTTTTTAAAATCACTTGTAATTCTTTGGCTTGTTTTGCTGTTTGAATATGATTTTACAATAGATTTCAAGCCATT
>JAAGZN010000177.1 GCA_024206165.1 Bacteroidota bacterium | reverse complement strand
ATAATAAAACTTTTATTCTGTCTTTTATTCGACCATCTCTCTCTTTTCTATGTTGAGATAATAATTCTTTTCTTGATGAGGATGATAATATATTCATTTTGTTATATAAATAATTTTGCACTAATATCGAAAATTATTTATTATTTACAAATTATTTATTAATCTTCAAATGGAAGAAGTATAGCTGAGTAAGTTCTTAGGTTTTAATTTTTAAAATTATATAATTTTTTATATAAAATATTCATTTAATAATTAAACCAAAAGATATAATTTGCATTATTATAATATTAATGAATTCTAAATTTAATGCAATTTTTTATTTTAATTTTAATTTATTAACTTTGACATTATTATTATTTTTAAAACTAAACTTGACTAGAATGATAAAAAAAGCTTATATACTAATATTAATACTATGTATTTTGCCATTTTTTAGCTATGGTATGAATACAAAATTAGATGCAATACACATAGCCGCTATAGATAATAATTCAGATCAAATGAAAGAAATTTTAAATACTAGATTAGGTATATCAAATATAAATCTTAGAGATCATTATGGTAGAACACCAATACATTGGGCTGCATTGAAAGGAAGCTTTGATGTTTTAAAACTTTTAGTTGAGAAAGGAGCTACTTTAAATTTGAAAGATAGAGAAGAGAGGACACCTCTGCATTGGGCTGCATTAAAAGGATATATAAGTATAATTAAATTTTTTATTATAGAAAAACAACTAAATATAAATTTAAAGGGCAAATTTAATAGAACCCCCTTACATTGTGCAGCTATAAAAGGCCATTTAAATATTGTTGAATTTTTAATAAATAAAGAGGCGAATATAGATGCTATAGATATTTTTGGTAGAACACCTTTAATGTGGGCTGCTATTAAAGGACATAAAACTATAGCAGAATTTTTAATTAATAATAAAGCAAATATAAATCAAAAAGATAATGAAGGCAGATCGTCTGTACATTTAGCAACCATAAAAAATAATATTGATGTGCTTAGATTACTAATTGGGAAAAAGGCTAATATAAACTCTCAGGATAAGCAAAAAAAATCTTCAT
Source organism: Bacteroidota bacterium (assembly GCA_024206165.1). GTDB lineage: Bacteria > Bacteroidota > Bacteroidia > Cytophagales > Amoebophilaceae > JAAGZN01. Next base: position 1,329 of record JAAGZN010000177.1, on the reverse strand, counting down.
TACATTTTGCAGTATCAAAAAACTATACAAAAATAGCTAAAAGCTTATTGGATTTTGATAGTGATGTTAATATCAAAGATGATTGTGGTATGACTCCACTCCATTATGCTGTTTGTCAGAAAGAAAACTTAGCTATTTTGAATTTATTACTTAATTATTCTAAAATAGATATAAACTCAAAAGATATATGGAATAGGACTCCTTTATTTCTAGCCAAAGAAAAAGAAAATTATAAAATCATTAAAATTTTAACTTTAAATGGTGCAATTTCTTAAATCAATTTTATTTTGGTTAGCTGAATTAACCTTTTTATAATCAAAGGATTTTATGGCAATTTTCCTCTATCCATGCTTTTATAACTGGATGATTTCTCTGAAAAATACTTTTATCTGTGCATAATTTATGTATGTTTTCTTTATATTCTTCCAATTCTTCTATTCTAACTTCTCCTTGTCTTTTAACTATGATAAAAATAAGTTCATATAATTTTCTATTTGGAAAGTTCGAGCTTATTAACTTATTGGCAAGAAAAAAGAAATTTAAATCTTTTTTTTGATCTTTAAAATATTCCTTACTGTTTGTTTCTATACAACTAACAATATCTCCAGGGAAAAACTCGTATATACTAGTAGCATCTGATTCTAAATCTATATCTCTGTTTTCAATAATTTCAAATAAATTTTTAGATATTAATTTTGCTTCAACTGGAATCAATACTTCTATTCCTTCAAGCATTTTTATATAGATTATTTCTTTTTTAAAACTTATGTCCTGCATTACCTAAATAAATTATTTCTTTCGTGATATTATCTATAATAATTGATTTCCCTGAAGTTGGATTAGTAATCAAACTCATTGAATTACCTTTATTTAGCCAATTCGTTCCATGATGAGACTGCCATTCCCCTTCTAGTAAAGTTTTTTGAATATCATCAAAATTCCAATTACGTTTTTTTAGATAGTTTTTCCAATTTTTCCATTCTGGATTTAAAGAAAAATTTTCTTGATATTTCATGAATTTGTTACCTTTTTGTAATTGATTGGTAACACTTCGATTTTTTATTAATTTATAGCCTGATTTAGTAGCATTTTTTATTATTTGTGCTGCTATTAATGTATTAGCAAAAACTTCTCCGGATATTTCTAATTTTCTTTTTCTATCAGCACTTTGGAATTCTTCTTTAAGATTTTTTGAGGCTGTAAATTAAAGTCTGTCTAGGCATTAGAAATATTAATTTCCAAAGGCATCCTATCCCCAAATTTGATAGCCAATTGTTGAGAAGTCAAGCTCCAATTTGCTACTGGAGAAATCCATTTTTTTGATATGTT
>JAAGZN010000176.1 GCA_024206165.1 Bacteroidota bacterium | reverse complement strand
CTTTGATATACGTTTAGTTCTCCTTTATCTGCACTTACTCTCTTTACTTTAAAAAGTCAATCAAGTAAGCATGGAGAAGATAGTTAATTTTCCCCTTATTTTTATATCATACTAATCTAACGGATATACGTCGAGTATATTTAAAAGCTAATATAGCTGTTGCTATATCTAAAAATAGCTTATATAATAAAGCTTGCGTAAGGCAAGTTAAATATTTATTAATCTAAACTAGGAAAGTAAGATTTTAATCTACCCTTCCTTCTAATATCACTTGTACAACAATGAAATCCTCCTCCAAATTTATAAACATCACCAAATGGACAAGTTATAACTTTACAGTCTAATGACTCTAAAAGCTTTATCATTGGTTCTTCTTCTTCCTCTACAATTACTCGCTCTTCATCTATACAGAACACATTCATAGAAATCCAATTACTAACTTCAGGAGAATGCTGTTCAACTCCTCGAATTGAAGGCGGTGCTTTAACAATTTTCCATTTATTTTTTTCAAATAAATCTAATGTATTATCAATGCAGGGCCTTTCTGGATTTGCAAGCACAAGACCAGGTCTAATAGGAACCAAAGTAGTATCAAGATGTTGTGGAGGATGATTATCTGCAAAGCGCACTCTATGAATTCTATAATCTGATCCTAAATATCTCGATAACCATTCAGCTCCAAAATCATTAGTAACTAAATCTGGTTGATAAAAAATATCCTTTCCAAATCTAACAAAACTAGCTGCATCAAAACAAGGTTCATATTCTGTTAAGCTAGGATGAGTATCGGCATCAAAAGGCTTATTTACTATTGAATATTCAGAATTATACAATTCATCAGACATTGATGGCTTTGGAGCTGTCATCCAAAAAGCTCCTTTTTTGAAATATTCCTTAATCAAAGGCCTATATCCTAAATATTCAAAAAACCTTGCTCTTTGAGCCATAGGAGCTTCAATAATTGTATTACCGATAACCAATAATACATCTCTAGGGCATGCAGTTGAATTACCACAAGGTATTTCAAAGTTTGGAGTTTTTATTTTTTTATAAAAATCATGTTTAGCTGGTCTTTTTACAATTATATTTTCCTTTTCTAAGATTTTAGCTAATTGATTCAATTGGTTTTCTGCTTTCTGAATTTCTTCTTCATCAAATCTAGATCCCTTTAAATTTCTAGTTGATTTATCTGGAAAATATGCACTTATAGATGATTCAAATGCCATTTTTGCGGCTCCAACCACTGAGCCTACAATCACTTCTTCAAGGGAATCCCACTCATTAAAAGAATTTACTATTGGATATTTATTGCTCATTTCATTTATAATTATATTCTAATTTTAACAAAAAAAAATTAATTTAAATTGCTAAAAGATAACAAAAATTAAAATTAATTAATATATTTATGCAAATATTTTGTAATTAATCTATAATTTTTAATAATGCCGTACTTAATAGGACAAGAAGAATTAGATGCTATTAGAGGAGTTCTTGAAAGTAATACCTTAGAAAGATATGTTAAAAGTGATGAAAGTGTAGTAAGCAGATTTGAAAAAAATTTTTGTAAAAAACTAGGTATAAAACATACTTTAGCTGTTAGCAGTGGTACAGGAGCACTAATATGCGCATTAAAAGGTTTGCAAATTGGAATTGGAGATGAAGTTATTATTCCATCTCTTACATATGTAGCTACAGCACTAGCAGTACTTGATGTTGGAGCTATTCCAGTAATTGCAGAAATTGATGAATCCTTGACAATTGATCCTATTGATTTAGAAAAAAAGATAACTTCAAAAACAAGGGCTATAATTCCTGTACATATGTATGGACTGCCATGTAATATGGATGCGATCACTAACATAGCTGAAAAACACGATTTGAGAATTTTAGAAGATGTAGCACAAGCATGCGGAGGAAGTTATAAAGGAAAAAATCTGGGAACAATTGGAGATGCAGGCATTTTTTCCTTTAATCATTATAAAATTTTGTCTGTAGGAGAAGGAGGAGGAGTTATAACAAATAATGATAAAATCTATCAAACAGCAGCTATTAAACATCATGGAGGTATTATTTATGAAGAAGGATTGATGAATTCATTTGATATTAAACCTTTTGCAGGATCCAATTTCCGTTTAGCAGAAGTTTTAGGTGCAATGTTAGAAGTTCAATTATCAAGACTAGATTCTTTTCTTTCTAAATTGAGAGCAGAAAAAGCACAATTTTTAGAAACAATTTTAGACTTTCCTGAATATTTTAAAAAAAACCATATTCATGATAAAAAAGGAGACTGTGGAACTACTTTTTTTCTAATATTTAATACAGTTAGTTATGCAGAAGCTTTTATTAAAGAAGCAGAAAAATTAAATGTTGAAGTATGGTCGGCTTATACAAAAGGACATGTTTATAGTAATTGGGAACCAATATTTAAAAACCAAAAAGTATTGATATCAAGTGATGATGGAACTTATCATTGGTCAAAGTTAAAATTTGATCCAAGTAATGAATGTCCAAAATCAATGTCAATATTAAAAAGAACAGTAGGAATATCTACAAAAGTTACTCGATCAAAATCAGATTTTGAGCAAGTAATAAATAAATATAGTTATGCATTGAATAAAATAACATCTTTGAAATATGAAACAATTTAAAACAACTTTTGATAAACCAGCTACTTTTGTTATACCACATTATGCCGATAAAAATAGTGGAATAAAAGAAAACTTTTTAATTGATACATTAAAAGGATTATATGCTCAGACTGATCCGGACTGGAGAGCTATAATTATTGATGATTGTTCAAATCATGAATCAATAAAAGATTATTTAAATAAACTTAAAGCAGAAAATTATCCAAAAATAGAAGTAATATTTCTAGAAAAAAATATAGGCCCAGGAGCTTGCAGAAATATAGGGATACAATGGGCAGCTGAAAACAATAGCCCTTTTGTTTTGTTTAACGATGCAGATGATATTTCCCATCCAAAGAGACTAGAAGTTACAAAAAAACTCTTTTTAGAAGATCGAAAAGCAGGATTGATATATTCAATGTTTGAAATGATAGATGAAAATAATAATCCAATACCATATGAAAAAATATCTTCGCCAATTCGTGCAATTTTGGAAATGTATAAAGAGTATAGATTAGAAGGAAAAGATACATGGATATTAATGGGAACAGAAACAGGGTACTTTAATAAAACTTCTGCAACATCAGTATTAACAGAAATAGCTTTGCAATGCCCTTTTCCAGCAGAAAGAGCTTCAGAAGATTTTCATACTTGGATGAGAATGTCAGCAGCAGGAGCATATTATAAGTTTACTGAATCAATACCAACAAAATATAGAAATTTAAGTTATATGAAATATCAAATTTCAAGAACAGCTATTGGACCACATGAATTTAATCTTATAAAGGCAAGAGTTGATGAAGATGGATTTTCTAAAGCTATAGAGATTGCATTAGAAAAGAATAGCATTAAGCCTGAAGAGGTCCCTATTTTAAAAGCCAAATTTTATAAGAAACTCGGTTCAACCATGCAAATAGAAGGAGAAGATGAGCTTGTAAAAGAATTATTATTAAAAGAAAAACTCTATAATGAACAATATAATAATATGAAAATTGTTGGTGTATAACTAAGCTTACTTGATATTGTTTATAGTAATTTTTGAATACAATATATTAATTATATGGCAAAACCTATATATATATTAGGAACAGGACTTTCACACGATGGCTCAGCGTGTCTCATGAAAAATGGAAAAATAGTTGTAGCAATAGAAAAAGAAAGATTAACTAGAAAAAAACACGATGGCTTTAATGATAACCTTGCAATTCAATATTGCTTAGATTCTGAAGGCATAACCTTCAAAGATTTAGAACTTATCGTTGAAAAAAATACCTTCAATAAACTTAAGCCTCAAGAAGTTAAAAAAAGAAGTAATAGAATAATTCCCAAAGAAATACCACTTATTACGATTTCACACCATTTAGCTCATGCATATAGTGCTGTGGGCACTTCACCATATAATGAAATGGGAGTTATTGTTCTAGATGGGCAAGGTTGTAGTTTAGATAACTGTATTGAAATAAATAATAATAAAATTTTACCAAAAGAAATACAAACAATTTCAAAACAAGAGCAATATAAATATTGGGAACATTCTAGTTATTATAACTATAACGGAGGAAAACTAACACCAATATTTAAAGATTTTTCAAAATTTAATGCTTGGGACAGAGAACAAAATCCTATAGCTCCCATGGATATGATAAATGGAATAGGAGAATTTTATAGTGGCGTGGGAGATTATGTTTTCGATGATCATTTCTGCGAAGGAAAATTAATGGGGCTGGCTCCTTATGGAAGACCAAATAGATTTACTTTCAAAGCTTTTGATTATAAAGAAAATAGAATATTTAATCGATATGATTGGATAAAACATTTTGATAAATCTTTAAGAGGCAAATATGAATGTTTTCATCAATATTTTCAATATTATGCAGATATTGCTTGTTGGGCACAAAAAGAAATTGAAGAAGCTATTATATATACATTCAATTCATATTACGATCTGCTTCCAAACAAAAATATAGGTTATGCAGGAGGAGTAGCTTTAAACGCAGTTGTTAATGAAAAACTGCTAAAAAGCACAAAATATGAGAATTTTTACTTTCAACCTGCTGCTGGTGATAATGGACTTGCAATTGGCTGTTGCTATTATGGTTGGCTCGAGATCTTAAAAAAAGAAAAAGTAATACATAATAGCTCTACTTATTTTGGGAAAATTTATTCAGACAAAAAAATAGAATCATACCTTGAAAAATTGAAGGTAGAATATGAAAATAAAGTTTATAATGAATTTGAAATAAGCTTTTATAAAAGTAATACTTACATAGAAGAAGCAGCAGAAATGCTTGCAGAAGGTAAAGTAATAGGATGGTTTCAAGATGGATCAGAATTTGGACCTAGAGCTTTAGGACATAGAAGTATTTTAGCAGATCCAAGGAGAAAAGATATTAGGAACTATATTAACAGAAAAATAAAATCTAGAGAAGATTTTAGACCATTTGCTCCTTCAGTTATTTTAGAAGATCTACAAAAATATTTTGATTGTGATTTTGAAGAAAGTCCATATATGATACTAATAACTCAAACAAAAGAAGAATGGAAAGATAAAATTCCTGCAGTAGTTCATAAAGATGGATCAGCTCGAATACATACAGTAGACAAAAAAATTGCGCCCAAATATTATTCATTAATAAATGAATTTAAAAAGATTACAGGTATATCAGTATTGTTAAATACTTCTTTTAATGATAGAGGTATGCCAATTGTTGAAACCTATGAAGAAGCCATTGATTTTTTTTTAAAAGTAAAAAAAATAGATGCATTAATAATCCACAATTTTGTTGTAAAACTAAAAAATAAAAATAAAGTATGCGAAAAAGATTTGCTTGCAGCTATGATAGAATAGAATTAGTTATTACATATGCTTGTAATTTAGCATGTAATAACTGTGATGCAATGGTTCCTCAAGCAGTTTCTGGTGACAGGATGACTGTAGAACAGATAGAGAAATTTATAGAGGAATCTATAGAAAAGAAAGTTCATTGGAAACATATACGGGTCTTAGGTGGAGAACCTACTTTACATAAGGATATATTTATATTTTTAGATTTATTAATTAATTATAAAAATAAATATTCCCCAAATACCAGAATTATACTTGTTACAAATGGACATGGCAAAGTTGTAAATAAAAGAATAAGTCAAGTCCCTAAAGAAGTAGAAATCGAAAATAGTAATAAAACATCTAGTATTCAACCATCTTTTTCGCCCATTAATGAAGCTCCTATTGATATAGTAGAACATAAAAAGAAGGATTTTTCGAAAGGATGTTGGATTCCTTCTCTTTGTGGTATTACACTCGATATGCATGGTTATTATCCTTGTAGTACAGCTGCAAGTATTGATCGGGTTTTTGGATTTAATATGGGTAAAAAAATGTTACCAACAAAATTAGGTGAATTAGAACGCTTATTTCCGAAAGCATGTAGCTTGTGTGGCCATTTTGTAGAAAAAGCAAATGATTTAGCAAAAGAAGATGTTATTACAAAAGATCAAGTAGAAAAATTTGAGAAAATTCATAAAGAGAAATTTGCAGAAACAGTAAAAGATAATGAATTATACGAACAAGTTACATCCCCTACGTGGAAAAAAGCTTTAGGTCGTTATAAACTTAGAAAACCAGTTTTAAATAGATATTAAATGAGTATAATAAAGAATTTAGAAATTATAGGAATATTAGCAGCAATTTGTACTACTATTGCTTTTATACCCCAAGTGGTAAAAGTATATCGTTCTAAATCTGCTAAAGATATATCTTTAGGCATGTATAGCATTTTTTGTATTGGATTAACTTTATGGATTATTCATGGTATTATGATTAAAGATAAGCCTTTGATATTTGCTAATATTATCACTTTACTTTTGGCGACTTCTATATTAATTATGAAATTGTTTTGGGGAAGTAAAAATGATAAAAATGTAAAATTATAACTTAATTAATGAATATCCATAGCAGCATATCAAAGTATTGAAAGTTATGAATGAAAAATCTACAAGTAAAAATAAAATTTTAAAAGAAACGTTAAGTATTTTAAAATTATTTTTACCGCTTTTATTTTCTCAAGTTATATATGCAGCCAGTACTTTTATAAGTACGATCATGGTAGGTCACCTAGGAAAAATTCCGTTAGCAGCCCTAGGCTTAGCCTCTATTACATATAGCACCTTATGTGTATTTTTTTTTGGAATATTTGTTGGAATAAGCATCTTGGTTGCAAGAAATCATGGATCTGGAAATGATAAAAATATTAAAAATATCGTTTCACAAGGATTTATTTTAGCTATCATTTGTTCAATTCCTTTTATGCTTATAATGTGGTTTATTCCTAAATGCTACCATCTTATTGAAGATTGTACCAAAGAAGTTAGAATATTGGCAACCTCATATTTACATTCACTAACTTTGAGTGTTCTTCCTTGGTTATTTTTAGTAGTAATAGAGCAATTTTTAATTGGTATAGCTTTAGCAAAGGTGATAGTATTTATAAGTATAATACAAGTTATTTTTGAAGTTTTGATCAACTATATTCTTGTTTTTGGTAAATGGGGCTTTCCTAAATATGGTATAGTTGGATTAGGATATGGATTTACAATTTTATTTGTTACTTCTTTAGCATTTATTGGACTTTATGTTAAAAATTCATCAAAAACAAAACATTATGATATTTTTAAAAACTTTTTAAAGTTAAAAAGCAATGTATTATTAGATCTTATAAAGATAGGATTGTCAATTGGTTTTACTAATGTAGTAGAAACATTATTTTTCCTTTGTTTGACTTTTTTGATTGTTCCTTTTGGAATATCTGCTATTGCTGGCCAACAAATTATTAGACAGTATTTTGAATTGACAGTTACTATTGGATTGGCAATGACTCAAGTTGCTACAGTAAGAGTTAGTATTGCTATTGGAGAAAAAAAAAATAAAAATTTAAAAACTCCCATATTTATTAGTAGTATTTTGGTAGTTATTTTAATGATATTTTTTGCTATTATTTATATTATTTTTCCAGAATTTCTTATTGCTTTTGATATAGATATCAATGATTCTAATTTTTTTCTTTTAATAAACTATACTAAAAAAGTATTTATGATTTTAGCCATTTATCAGATTTTTGATAGCATTAGATTGGTAATGATAGGAGCATTAAGAGCTTTTAAAGATAGTAAAATTCCTATGTATATCACATTATTTACATTTTGGATATTAGGCTTGTCATTTGCATATGTATTTGGTTTTTATTTAAAACTAGGTTGGATAGGATTATGGATTGGAATCTTGATAGCTATGATTTTAGGAACTATTTCTTTATTTATAAGATTAAAATTTATCTTGAATAAATCAGTGATTATATAATAGATATACTGCTAATATTTATTGTAAATCTTGAACAATATGACCGACCTTTGCATATCTAAATTTATAAAATTATGTATAATGCTAAACTTATACTAGAAAATGGAGCCGCTTATGAGGGTATAGGATATGGAGCAGAAGAAAATGCTTCTGGTGAACTTGTATTTAATACTTCAGTAACAGGCTATCAAGAAGTTATTACAGATCCTTCCTATTTTGGACAGATTGTAATTTTTACAAATCCGCATATAGGTAATACTGGAATAAGCAATCTTGATTATGAAGCAACAACAATTTTAAATAGTGGAATAATTACTAGAGAAGTCCCCTCTAAACCCTCAAGTTGGAGAAGTTCAACGGATTTGCAAGAATTTCTAAAAAAAAACAATAAACCAGCCATCGCAGGTTTAGATACTAGAAATCTTACAAATATAATCAGAGATAATGGCTCAATTTTTGGGGCTATAGTGCCTGAAGAAATAGATAATGAGGTAGCAATAAAGCTTTGTCTTGAAACTAAAAAGAAAAGTTTCAAATATAAAAATACTAATTCATTGAAATCTAATTATTTAACAACAAATTCTAAATTATTAAAAATTGTCATTTATGGATTAGGATGCAAGCAAGGTATAATAAATGCATTAAAAGAAAAAAATTGTGAATTATTTGTATTAGATACTAAGGATATTATAAAAGGAATTAAAACAATAAATCCTGATTGTATAATTTTATCAAATGGGCCAGGAGATCCATGTGATTATAAAGAAGAAATTGAAATAATTAAAACAATTATTAAATATGATATTCCTGTTTTAGGCATTTGTTTAGGACATCAACTATTAGCTATTGCTCATAATGCAGAAATTGAAAAATTGAAATATGGACATCATGGAACTAATCATCCCGTTTTAGATATTAAAAACAAAAAAGTGTTTATAACAAGCCAAAATCATAATTATACAGTAAGTTATAATAACATCCCTAAAAATTGCGAAATTACTCATACTTCACTATTTGATGGAACTATTCAAGGAATAGAATTTAAAAAAAAATTACAATATGGATTTCAAGGACATCCAGAAGGTTCACCAGGGCCTACTGATATAGATTTATTTACTCAATTTTTAAAATTAACAACTAACAAAGATCAATTAAACAAAAATAATATAGTATGCCTATAAATTTTAAAAATAAAAAAGTTTTTTTAATTGGTTCAGGGCCTATAATTGTTGGACAAGCTTGTGAATTTGATTATGCAGGAACACAGGCATGCAAAGCATTAAAAGAAGAAGGATGTAAAATTATACTGGTAAATTCTAATCCTGCAACAATAATGACGGATATTACCTTATCAGATGTTACATATATTGAACCACTAAGATTAAATATCTTAGAAGATATAATTAAGAAAGAAAGACCAGATTATATTCTGCCAACTCTTGGTGGTCAAATAGCTTTAAATAAAACAATAGAATTAAAAGAAAAGGGCATACTTGATAATTATAAAGTTAAAATTATTGGAGCAAGCTATGAAACAATTAGGAAGGCTGAAGATAGATTTTTATTTAGGAAATTAATAGATAATATAGGATTAAAAACACCAATAAATTTTGATATAAAATCAATAGAAGAAATTGATGAAACAAAAAATGAAATTATTTTTCCAGTTATCATTCGTAGTTCCTTTAGCTTAGGAGGAACAGGTTGTGAATATGCTAATAATCTAGAAGAATTAAAGCATAAGTACATAAACCTACAAAGTAAATTACCAAAAAATACAATTCAAATAGAACAATCATTAGTGGGATGGAAGGAATTCGAAATGGAAGCCGTTAGAGATAGAAAAGGTAATTGTATAATTGTCTGTTGTATAGAAAATATAGATTCAATGGGTATCCATACAGGAGATTCTATAACAGTAGCACCATCTCAAACTCTTAGCGATAAAGAATATCAAAAAATGCGCCGTGCAACTTTTAAAGTTTTAGAAGCTGTTGGAATTGAAACAGGAGGTGCTAATGTACAGTTTGCTGTGAACCCCATAAATGGAGAAATGCTTGTAATAGAAATGAATCCTAGAGTTTCAAGATCTTCTGCCTTGGCGTCAAAGGCCACTGGATATCCTATAGCTAAAATTGCTACTAAGTTAGCACTTGGGTATACTTTAGATGAATTAACTTATGACTTATTGGGTAATTGTAATATATCTGCAGCCTTTGAACCCACTTTAGATTATGTTGTCACAAAAATCCCCAAATTTAATATAGAAAAATTTCCAGAAGTTTCTCCAAAATTAGGCGTTAAAATGAAGTCAATCGGAGAAGCAATGGCTATTGGCCGAAATTTTCAAGAATCTTTGTTAAAGGCCATTGAATCTTTAGAAGTTGAAAACTTTAATATTGCCAAAAATCTATCCAATGAAATATTATTAAAAAATATTGAGGAAAATAATTATTTAAGGATATTTTATATTTTCGAAGCATTTAGAAGAAATATAGATTTAGATATAATAACAAAAAAATCCTTAATTGACTTTTGGTTTATCAATCAAATATCTGAAATTATAGAATTAGAAAAACATATTTTAGCAACTAATGTGAGTCAATCCAAATTACAATCTGTTATGGCATCAGAATCTCTTAAAAAAGAAAATCTCAGAACCAGAATATTTACTTTAGCCGAAGAAAAATTTAATCCATCTCATTTTCCTAAATTAATAAGATATGCAAAAAGACAAGGATTTTCAGATAAATATCTTTCTGATATTTTAAATGTCGCTGAAGAAAATATTTTGAAATATCGCAATACAAATAAAATTAAGGCAATATATAAAAAAGTAGATAGATGTGCTAGCGAATTTAAAACGCATTCCTGTTATTATTATTCAACCTATGATGATGAATGTGAAGCTAAAATAACAAATACAAAAAAAGTTTTAATAATAGGTAGCGGACCAAATAGAATAGGCCAAGGTATAGAGTTTGATTATAATTGTGTACATGCTGCGGCAGCATCAAAAGAAAGAGGATATGAAGTAATAATTGCAAATTCTAATCCAGAGACAGTCTCTACTGATTATGATGTATCCGATAAATTATATTTTGAACCTCTTACCTTAGAATATATTTCTAATATTATTGATAAAGAAAAGCCAGAAAAAGTCTTTTATCAATTTGGAGGACAAACAGCCTTAAATATTGCACTTTCATTGAAAAATCATAGCTCATTTTATTTGGATATAGCTAATATTGAATTATGTGAAAATAGAGAAAAATTTAAAAATTTAGTACTATCTTTAGATCTTAATATTCCAAAATCTATTGTAATTAATAATGAAAATGAAATTATTAAATTGAGCACACTTTCGTTATGTTTCCCTCTTATAGTAAGACCTTCTTATATAATTAGTGGCTCCAAAATGAAGGTAATAAATAATCAAAATGATCTGGAAATTTTTTTTAAAAAATCAATAGACAAAGATATTTTTCCTATACTCGTTGAAGAATTCCTTACAAATGCAAAAGAAATAGAAGTTGAAGGAGTAAGTGATGGAAATGATATATTTATAGCAGGAATAATTGAACAAATAGAACCTGCTGGTGTTCATTCAGGAGATTCTAATTGTATATACCCTTCACAAACTCTTTCTGATGAATTAATTAAATCTATTAGAAACACAACAATCAAATTGTTGAGAAAAATAAAGTTAAAAGGTTTATTTAATTTGCAATTAGCAATAAAAAATGAAATTATTTATATTATAGAACTAAATCCAAGAGCTTCCCGCGCTGTTCCTTATTTATCAAAAATTTTAAATGTCTCTTTAGCAAAAGTAGCTACAAAATGTTTGCTTGGAATTGATTTGAAGAGTCAAAAAATAAATTTATTTCAAAATAAAAATTATGTAGCTATTAAAAAACCTGTTTTTAGTAAAATATTAATCCAAAATAATAAAAAAGATATTAGTCCTGAAATGTATTCTACAGGTGAAGTTATGTCAATAGGTTGTGATTTTAAAGAATCATTAAAAAAACTTGAAGATGTTAATTATGTCAATATTATCTCTTTACAGGATCTGCAAAAAGTTTAGTTGAATAAATTCTAAATCTTTCTATACAAAAAGTATATGAAGATGCGGAAAAAGGTCGTTTATACGAATTATGATCGATTTTTTTTACATCTTCAATTGTAAGTAGTATAATTATTGTTTTAAAACTTTGTTGTATGAAATTTTAAAGTTTTTTAAATTGTATACCCAAAAGGTATTAAGAAGTATTAAGATGAATATTAGATATATTATAATTTTACTTGATTCTAGATTCCAATAAATTGTAAAAAAAGTAATTTGAAAAATGTTTCCAAGAACTTTGCCTACATTAGGAGCTAAAGTATCAGAAGAAATTTTCCCATAAAACTTAGATTCTTTATCTAATGGGATATAAGCCATTTCTTTAGTAGTATCAAAAAAAGTATATTTCAGACCTTTTGAAGCTATCGAAATTATTGTTATTATTAATAAAATAGGATAATTAGTAGCATCGGTGGTTACATTTACAATTAATACACAAAAGGAAAGGAATAACATAGTATAAGGTAAAATACTTGAAACAAAATTCCAACCAGCTCTTTTAAGTATAATTTTATTTAGAATAGAACATACTATTGTGCTTATCCCAGTAATAAATAAAACTTTTGATTTAAATGAAATGAGTGATCTCAAAACGCCGTTATAATGGATTTTAATAAAATGAAACCATAGTGTCTCTATTATACAAACGGTGGCAAAATATATCAGATTATTGATAAATGTGCTTAATATAAGTTTATTGTTTATTATAATTTTGAAAATTTGTTTGTATTTAGTAATTCTATTTATCTCAGTTGAAACTCGACTATAATCTTGGTCCCTATATTTTAAAGTAATAAAATGATATATTAACAAAATTAAAATAATAATGCATAATGCAATATTACTAAATACTTGAACAAGTTCTAATCCAAAAGATGATATGAAATTTTCTATAGAATTAGAGGTTAAATTATATATTACAATTGAAGTAATGATAATATTGCTTTGTCCAATTATATTATATAATGGGTAAATTTTTATAGCTTCTTTCGAACTAGTTATTCTATTAGATAACTCCCAAAAACAGTTTACATAAATTAGTAAAGGCCAAAGGTCTGCTAAAAAATAATACATAGTTATAGGCCAATTATCTATTATGTTTAATATTCTATTTGCTTGGGGTAATACTTGTAATATCTTAAATTTTAAATCTTCAGATAAAAAAAATATAGATCTATATGGGTATAAAATATTTCCGAAAACAAAGATGAATATTGCATAAAATATTATAATTATTTTAAAAATTCGTGTTTGATGTACCCTTTTTTTAAAGAAAGAAAATATATAAATAATTAAAAATGAAAGAGGAAGTTGAATAAAAATTCTTATATGACCTAATGATTCTATACCTATATTTGTTATCATCAAGCTATCTTTTAATACTTTTAATATATTTGATAAAAATAGTATGATAAACATCAAAAATGACATTGATATATAAAATGATATTTTTTCATATCTATGTTCTCGTTTTAATTTTTTAGAATTCATGTTTACCTTAATTATGTTTTCATCTAATTTTTATATGATACTAATGTAAAGGCTTCCAATTGAAGAATATCTGATGATCGGTCACTATTCTTCGAAATCAAAAGGTTTCAGATACATTTAATCTACGGTTAGTATATCTTGGCTTCTCAAAATATGACTCTTGATTTTGTGATTCATAATATTATAGTTTGTTAAACTAGGATTATATACTACTTTCTTTTCTAGATGTGAAAAAAATTGATCATAACTCATTGAGTATCAACGATCTTTTTCCGCATCTTCATATACTTTTAGTATATTTATGCTATTCGCAATTCTTCTAGAATTAAAGATATTGGTGGCATTAGAGGCTGTAAATTAAAGTCTGTCTAGGCATTAGAAATATTAATTTCCAAAGGCATCCTATCCCCAAATTTGATAGCCAATTGTTGAGAAGTCAAGCTCCAATTTGCTACTGGAGAAATCCATTTTTTTGATATGTT
>JAAGZN010000175.1 GCA_024206165.1 Bacteroidota bacterium | reverse complement strand
CTAAAGATAGGACCATATCTAATTTAAAATTACAGTTTTTGGTAACCAATCAAATTATTTTGGTGAGAATGAAAAATGGATCAGAGAAGTATTCGAGGCCTGACCACCGATTTAGGCCCAGCAGTGCTCAACAAACTGAAGTATCGGGACAGGTCCCATTAAATCTAACTGAGTAACATCAATCACACAAATTACATCACCACTCCCCGAATATAGAGACGAACCTATCTGGGCTCTTTAACCACTACACCGGACCTACCACATCAGGAGGACCATCACAGTCCTACCACTCTACACCTCACGGAGAAGCAGGATTTGGAAAATTAATCGAATCAATTTAAGGGAATAAAAATTGAACCAATATGGATTTGAGCCAACACCCACTGGAGTGCAGTAGCTCTACACTAGGCTATCAAAATTATTGCACAGGTCAATTCAAAATGGCGGCAAAATTGCAAAGCTGTGAGGGCTAGGCCTAAACTAAAATTCCCATAACTTGTGTCAGACAGCTCACAAATACAAGGATTTGGTGGCAAAATTTAGGAAATTTTACTGACACCATAGCTCATATCAACAAGTAATAATAAATTGAGGGAGAAATTATGTATGACTTGGGATTTGAGTGATGGTCAAAATATCAAGAAGAAGATTTTGAAGAAGGAGTTGTCATCTAAAATCAGTACAAAAGTGTTGTAAAAAGTCATTGACATGGTAAAGTGCTTTGTTACTTTGTTGCTACTGCTTTGAGG
>JAAGZN010000174.1 GCA_024206165.1 Bacteroidota bacterium | reverse complement strand
GGCTTTATATTCAGATGGCAAACCCAAAGCATATAAAATATTAAATAATTATGTAGAAGATAGTTTTTCAATGTTAAATTAATTTAATTGACACAACAGAATAATTACTATATACTGAGTGTCAAGGGACTATTCCGAAAAATATTAATATCGAAGAATTTATACAAAAATTAAAAGAGAAGAATCAGTTCCGATTGCAGTTATAAGTTCTAATGCTGAATTAGAGGCAAAGTTAGTTTCATTAGATATAGAACATTTCTTTTTACAGCCGGTTGAAATATCAGAAATAGAAGATTGGGTTAAAAGGTTGAATTAAATATTAAATAGCCTGAATTCATTAAATATATTTAAGAAGGTCATATGTATAAGGATAAAAAAATAGCAGTTTCAATCCCATGTTATAATGAGAGCAAATTTATAAAAAATGTAATTAAAAATATTCCAGATTATGTGGATTTTATTATTACAGTAGATGATTGTAGTAAAGATGATACTTATAAAGTTCTACAAAGTATTAAGTCTAAAAAACTTACAGTTTTGCAAACTGAAAAGAATGTAGGAGTTGGAGGAGCAAGTAAGGTCGGATTTTTAAAAGCGATTGAATTAGAGGCAGATATTGTTGTAAAAGTAGATGGTGATGGCCAAATGCCTCTTGTAACTTTACCTGTATTTTTAGATGTAATTATTGATCAAAAAATTGACTATGCAAAGGGTAATCGATTTATTGATGCCGTATCATTAAAAAATATGCCAAAACATCGATTAATCGCTAATATTATATTAACATTTTTAAATAAACTTGGATCTGGTTATTGGAATATTTTTGATCCCCAAAACGGGTTTCTAGCAATTAAAACAGAGAAAGTTAAATTTTTCGATTTTTTAAAAGTACATAATCGATATTTTTTTGAAAATGATATGTTATTACAAGCGAATATTTATAACTTAAAAGTTCAAGATATCCCATTAGAAACAATTTATGGTAATGAAATATCTCATATTAATACTTTACAAGTTTTTTTTACATTTCCATTTTTATTTATGAGGATGTTTTTTTACAGAATTTATCAGAAATATGTTTTAAGAGATTTTTCACCAATAATTTTATTTTTGTTTTTTGGAGGAATTTTATTTTGGTTTGGTTTGATTTTTGGATTATATCACTGGATACAAAGCATTGTCACTAATACCTATGCTAGCACAGGGACAGTCATGATTGCAACAGTATGTTTTATATTAGGGTTTCAACTTTTATTGCAGGCAATAGTTCTGGATATAAATAATACTCCAAAAAAATAGGGAGATTAAATTTATGAAATTTTTAAGTTTATCAAAGTCAAAGATTTGTGATTATTATTTGTATGTGTTTTTATTATTTACTTTTTTTCTATTTACGAAGTTTATTAGTAACAGTGCTTGGGAAGTGAAAATTTTACTTAATAGTAGCTTTTATTTAGAGGCGTTATTGGTAATAAGTATTTTTGTTTTATTGTATTTGATAGGAGACGCTATCCGTAAATTATTAAAATTTAAAACAGTTTCATCAGGGATTGTTGGCTTTTTAGTGATAACATTTTTTATAAATGTTTTGTTTAGTTTCTTTAAAATTTCTTCAGTTCTTTTTGAAAT
This sequence comes from Bacteroidota bacterium, assembly GCA_024206165.1. Lineage (GTDB taxonomy): Bacteria > Bacteroidota > Bacteroidia > Cytophagales > Amoebophilaceae > JAAGZN01. Next base: position 5,228 of record JAAGZN010000174.1, on the reverse strand, counting down.
ATGGGTTTTAGTTGTTGTTGTTTCTATTGCTTTAATAAAGAGGTTTTTTACACTTCTAAGTTTAAAGAAAAAAATTTTTTATATTGGACTTTTAGCTTTAATTTTTATTGTTTTTAAATTTTTACCAAAAGTAGCATTTATAGTTAAAGATCATCGCTTGGGTGATGTTAATTGGTTTTGGTATCCAATAAGTTTTAAATACTTTCAAGAGGGCTTTTTAAGTGCTTTTATAGGATCTAATATTAAAGGCTATGGCTTATTCGTACACCATGTTTGGGTTGTAATAAAAAGATTTGTTTCAATAAATTCATATTCGATAGATGCTTTTCACTTTATGCCTAAAGTTTTATTTTTTGTCGGAGTGTTATTTATACAAGAGTTAAGAATTTCCAAAATAATAAAAAATATTTCATCTTTAGTCTTTATATTTTTTACTTTATCACATGCTTGGATTACACAGCTATTATTTAATTCATTAATGGGCGAGGGCGTGACTGCTTTATGTTTTGCAATTATGTTTAATGAAGTATTGGAGAATAGAAAAAATAATGAACTTTCAATAAGGTTTCTTTTTTCATGGTTAATAATGGGGCTTTTGTATATTACAAAACCATTTATTTCTTATTTGGTTCTTTTGACACCTTTTATTTTAATATGTAATTTTTTTGATATAAATAATAATAAATTGATAATTTTTAGAAATTTTATAATCGCATTAGTTTTGAGTTTTAGCGGTTATTTTATATGGAAAATGTTAAATACTTCGTATAACTTTTCTTCAAATGCTTACTCGGTAGGATTGCCTACAAAATTTGGATTTTCTTCGGATTTATTGGCAATCAAATTTTGTTTAAATGATCGTTTAGCTACTTTATTCTTTTTAATCGGTTTTGGTTCTGTATTTTTAGGAACATTTATATCAAAATTAAAAAATATTTTTATAAACATACCTATTCTTTTTGTTGTTTTAAATTTTGCTTTAGTCTTGGCTTTATATGCTACTTTTTGGCTTGGGTATTCTGATGTAGAATCGGCTTATAGATATTTTTTGCAAATTTTTTATGTAGCTTTTTTGGGGTTTGTTTTTTCCTTGCAGGTTATTGGGGAAGAAAGTTCTTTTTTAAAGGCGAAAAAATGATAAATTATTTTTTGCACCTTCAAGAAAAAATAAAAAATATTAATGTAAATTTTAGATTTGAAGCATTGCATATATTAAGGGGTTTTGCAGCAATGTCAGTATGTATATTCCATACCTTTTATGGAAATACTACCGTGTTTTCAAGCAAAGGTTTTGGCTGGTTAAAAGCAATACAACAGGGTGGGGGACTTGGAGTTCAAATATTTTTTATGATAAGCGGTTACTGTATATCTGTTTCAGCTTTAAAAAACACAGAACATTCAAAAAAGTTTTTATACCAGAGGTTAAAAAGGCTTTATCCTGCTTATTGGTTTTCTATTGTTTTTGGTGTTTTTTTGTTACTGCTTTTAATGGGTTTAAATTTAACAACAACTTCTACTATGCCTGAATTTTCAAAACTACTGAAATCATTATCTTTATTAGTTGAGCCTACAATTATGAGTTTTAATCCATCTTATTGGACTCTTAGGCATGAGATTTACTTTTATTTAGTAGTTTTTCTTTTACTTTTTGCTTTTAAAAAGAAAATTTTTTATGCTCTTGATTTTATAACTTTTGCATTTTTATTATTAAGTTTTAATGCAGATATCTTTGGACTTTCTCATATTGTGGGTAAATTTTTTATTTTTGATTCTTGGATTTATTTTTATCTTGGAATTCTTTTGTTTAGGATTATTTGTTATTTTAATAAAAAAGAATTAATTTACAATTTGTTGTTATTTTATATTACATATCGTTTATTTAATTATAATACAACAGTTATAAAAATTTTTACTGTATTAATACTTATTCGACCATTTGATAGATTTCTGAAAAAAATAGTTATTTTAAAACCCTTATTTTTTTTAGGCACGATTTCTTACAGTTTATATCTTTTACACCAATTTATTACACCCAGAATGAGATCGGTTTTATTAGATAGATTGCAGAGTGATTGGTCTGTTTTTTTAGTTCTACTTTTCGTGCTTTTGCCGATAGCATTGCTTATTGTGTATATTTTTCATTTGTTTTTTGAGAAACCATTTGCAGATCATAATATCAATACAGTTAAAGGATATAAAAATTATTTAATAGGTTTGTTTAAAATAACATTTAATAAGAAAAAATATAGGTTGTTTTTTAAAAAAGTTATGGGGAAAGGGAGAGTCTAATGTACCCCTTTTAGTCAAGAAAAAAGTGGGAGAGTTTTATAAAGCAACTTTAAGTTTTTTATTATAATATTGATTAGGTGTTAAGTAATTAAGACTTTGGTGTGGAAAGTCATAATTATAATTATTTATCCAACTAGCCAAAGCTCTTTGAAATTCTACGGTATTGTCCCCATCATTAGGGTAAACTAAATCCTCCTTTAAAGTCCTAATTATACGCTCTGTATCCGCGTTACCTTTTTGATTATTATAAGGTCGTAAAAATTTGTTTAATTCCTAAATATGCAGCCTTTTTCATAAATTTTATCAATGTAATATATTAAAAAATAGTTCAAGATGTTTGTTTTTAGAGGAGAATGCGACAATGTCAATTAATAAAAAAATATCCCCGATAATACCTTTTTTAAGAGGTTTTTCCCGAGGATAAAATTGTGGAATTTATATTTAAAATTTGGTGGAGGTGATGGGAATCGAACCCATGTCCAAAAGCATCCTACTAGCAACATCTACAAGTTTAGTAAACATATTTAAAAAGGCGAACCTTTATTTTAACCTCAAGAACTCCTGTTTACAGGACCTGGATGAGACGATGCAGCCTTTTAATGTCTGAGTTTTCGACTGCCGGAAAGCTCACAAGCCTTTCAAAGTTTTACACCTTTAGCAAGCCGAAAGGCAGACTAACTAAAAGCGTGCCGCAATTAAGCAGCTAGTGCGAAAGGCATTGCTGGTGCGAAACCTGGCATCACCTTAGGCATTAATTCGATTTTTTTATCGTTTATTTTTTGTAATCATTCAGTTTAACGAGGTTAAGATCAAGCTCGACTTGCATTACCAGCTAAATAACTCCTGTCAAAACCAGTCACCCCCTAGCTGTTGAGAGCAATTAATATCTTTGTTAATCTTAACATGAAAGTTAAATATTTGCAATATCTCCTCGAAAAAGATATGATTTAAAATCGAATTTATATGAAAAATATACATTATTTACTTAATATTTATATTTAAGGATTAAGCGAATGGAAAAAAAAATATATATCACAACACCACTCTACTATATTAATGCTTCCCCTCATATTGGGCATGCGTATACAACAATCGCTGCAGATGTCTATGCGCGTTATTTCAAACTTCGGGGTAAAGATGTATTTTTTCTTACTGGGACAGATGAGCATGGTCAGAAAATTGAAGAAGCCGCTAAGGAAGCAGGAAAAGCTCCGAAAGATTTTGCAGATGAGGTGGTAGAAAAATATCAAGATTTGTGGGAACATTTAAAGATAGAATATAATAAATTTATTAGAACTACCGATGATGAACATAAAAAAACTGTTCAGAAAATTATTGAAAATATGTATGAAAAAGGTGATATCTATAAGGGGGAGTATGAAGGTCTTTACTGTATTCCTTGTGAAAGTTTTTGTTTAGAAACGGATTTGCTTGATAAAGATAGTAAGTTATGTCCGGATTGCGGACGAGAGATTCAGGTGGTGAAAGAAGAGTCTTATTTTTTTAAACTTTCTAAGTATGCAGATAAACTTTTAAATCATTTTAACCAAAATCCTGATTTTTTAGCTCCTAAATTTAGAGCGAGCGAAATGATCAATTTTATTAAAGGCGGACTTAAAGACTTGTCTATTTCCCGTACAGCTGTTGATTGGGGTATCAAGTTTCCTTTGAATAATGAACATAGTGTTTATGTTTGGTTTGATGCTTTGATTAACTATGTTTCTGGTGTTGGTTATTTGGGGGATAAAGCGTTGTTTAATAATACTTGGCCTTGTGATCTTCACTTTGTTGGTAAGGAAATTTATAAGTTTCATACTATTATTTGGTCTGCAATGTTATTAAGCCTTGATCTTCAGTTACCTAAAAAAGTTTTTGGGCATGGTTGGTGGACATTTGAAGGGGAGAAAATGTCAAAATCTAAGGGAAATGTTGTTGACCCTTATAAGGTAATTGATGATTATGGGGCGGATGCTTTAAGATTTTTTGTTTTGCGAGAAGTCCCTTTTGGGAATGATGGGGATTTCTGTATGCATAATTTTACTGAGAAATATAATAATGAGCTGGCTAATGAGCTGGGGAATCTTTTTTCAAGAAGCTTGAAAATGGTATCAAAATATTGCAACCATAAAGTTCCTGTGGTGGAGATTAAAGAAAATATTTTAAAAGAAAAATCTCAAGAAGTTATCAACGAATTTGAAAGAGAAATAGAGGCTGTTCATTTTTCTAAGGCTTTAAATAAACTTTGGGAATTAGTGCGTTTTACCAATAAATATATTGAAGATGAGGCTCCTTGGAAGTTGGCAAAAGATGATTTAAACGCAGTGTATTTAGAAGAGGTTCTTTTTAATATTCTGGCAACGATGCGCGTTATTGCATTATTAGTTTCACCTTTTATGCCGGAATCAAGTGATCGAATGTTGAGACAGCTAGGTATTACAGAGGATAAGCATATAGATATTTTGTGGAAAGAATTACCTCAAAATATTTCTATTGGTGAAATATCAGTGTTGTTTCCTAAAATTGATATTTAGTTAACTTTATTTTTTATACTTACCATTTAAACCTTAATCCTGAAATTTTTAATTTATTTAAATGAAACTATATTGTTGCTACTGATTTTTTATTTTTTAAGCTTGAAGATAGCTTGGTCTAATAAAAAAGATTATATTATTATAATAGTTTGAAGTTTTTTACCTCTAATTGATCTCAGCTTCTACTGCAGATAGATGTTTATGCACTGTAATTGCTAAAATAGTCTCCATGAGTGGGGGTAGTTATTCTAATAGTGTGACTTGTAGGTATACTGTCCCCCATTAAGAAATTTATAAAAAGTGAGAATATTAATATAATAAAATCACTTAAATTAATGGAGGTCCTTTTAAAAAAATGAAAAATAATTACTCCTCTCAAGACAAATTTAATATTGTGCTAGAAGCACT
>JAAGZN010000173.1 GCA_024206165.1 Bacteroidota bacterium | reverse complement strand
TGCTCCCCAGCTGATCGTAGAGGTCGCTGCTGCTACTTCTAAATCTGTGGCTATCTCAGCTCCAACTCCCGTTAAATAACCAGCATCATTTGTGAAAGAGGAAACATTTGTTGGGGACCCACTTAAACTTCCATACGCTCCGTCAAAGTCATCTGTGGAATCCGTATCAAGGTTTGCCGGTAAGTTAGTCAATGCTCCCCAACTGATCGTAGAGGTTGCGGCTGCTACTTCTAAATCCGTAGCGAGATCCCCTCCTATTGTCGTTAAATAACCGGCATCATTTGTAAAAGAGGAAACATTTGTTGGTGCTCCACTTAAACTTCCATACGCTCCATCAAAGTCATCTGTGGAATCTCTATCCCAAGAACTTGTGTCACTCTGTAAAAGCAGTGTTGATGTTGCTGTTTCTATATCTGCCTCTATTTTGCTTGCAATAGCAGCATATAATGTAGTTGTTGCAACAGCTAACTCAACTTCATGATCTCCCCAAATATATGCGGCATCCCATTTTAGGCGTTCTTCAGAAGTAATACCACCTGCTATAGATAATTCTGCCTTTGTAGCATATGTAAGTGTTGCAGAAGAATGAGTCAAGTAATTTGCAGTAGCCACTGACTCAGTAATAAAAAGAGGAGCATTTTCCACTCCTTCCCACTTCACTTTCTGAGCCCTTATGGCAAATGGGTGTTTTAGTAAATTTTCTCTTGGAGCTAAGGTATCTCCTTCCACTATTAATTCCAAATACAAATATTGCGCATCAAATAAAGTATCAGAAAATGCTGTTCTATGTCCTAAAGTATAATCAAAGTCTCCGTCTATCACAGAAACAGGTTGAATACCGCTCCACCATAGAGCCTCACCACCCACCAAAGAATCATAGATTTTAAATTCTATGTCAATATTCCCTGTAATGGGAAGACCATCTCTATTAACAAAACCATTATACCCCACCCCACCATTTATTTCATCTGCAAGGAGAAAACTTAAAAAAAAAATAGTTAAAAAAATAAATAAAAACAGTATTAAAAAACTTTTTACTTTTTTTATATTCATTTTATTCCCAGTCCTTATTTTCATACTCTCTACTATACTTTTAACTCGTAAAATAAAATTTGCAAACCAATAGACTCTATTCCCTATTAAAATATTCATGAAAAGGGGGAGTATTAATATGATAAAGTCAGTTAAATTAATGGAGCTATTTTAAAAATGAAAAATAATTATGCGTCTTAAAATAAAATCAATATTCTTATGTAGGCAGTTGGTGGTAAAATTAAAAGTTCTAAACTATGTTATAAATATAATGTCTTTCAATTTCAGTTCTATTAAGAGAAAAACATTTTTTTAATTTAGCTTCCAAGCTTTGAAACATAATAATATTTCTAGAAAAAAAATTCAGAATAAAAAGTAAATAAGATGAAAAAATCTTAGAGGGGACGACAAAAAATTCAACAAATAAAAGCCGATTATTTTTGTCAGAAGACTCATAGAGGTTAACCTATTTGAACTTTAGAAAAACCTTACAATTAATGAAAAAAGAGCTTTCCATCTTTTTTTTTAAATAATTTATTAGGTAAAAAAATCAAAGTCTTAAAGAGAAAGGATATTCTAATAGAAGGGTGATACTAATTTTTGTATTTCTAAAGTATGAGTCAATCATTAGTTTTGACAAACTATGCTTTACCCAAGTGATATTAAAAGCTTTTGGAAGAAAAAATTTATAGGAAACTATTTTAAATTAAAATCTTTTGCTAAACTTGCAGTCAAAAACATTTTCTTTTTAGTAATGGGATGCATAAATTCTATTTGATAGGCATGAAGCATCGTACGCTTAATTTTATTTTTAAACTTTCTCAAAATTACCCCATAAACACTATCCCCAATAATTGGTAGACCCACATAAGGTAAATGTACTCTAATCTGATGTGTCCGTCCAGTTTTTGGCATGACTTTAACAAGAACTATATCCTCATCTTCTGGCATACTTAATAAAGGCGTACAATCAGAATGCAATATCTCAAAATAAGTTTCTGCAGTTTTTCCTTCATTGGATAATGTCATTTTTTTTCGGTCGCTTTTATCACGAATAATAGGAATATTAATATTACCTTTTTCATGGCTACTTTGTTTATAACAAATAGCTAGATATGTTTTTTTAATTTCGCGATTTTCAAACTGCTTAGCTAAACGATAAAGTGCAACTTCATTTTTAGCAACTAAAATCAAGCCTGAAGTTTCTTTGTCTAGTCGATGAACAAGTCCTGGTCTGATCCAAGCATCTTTAGCTTTAGCAGAAGTTGGTAAATTTTTAAAATGGTAAACTAAAGCATTAACAAGAGTTCCTGATAAATTACCACAAGCAGGATGCACAACCATTCCAGCTGGTTTATTCACCACTATCAAATCCTCATCTTCATAAATAATATCTAAAAAAATATTTTCAGGTTCAATTTTAGTAAGGACACCAAAATCTTTAAAATCGACTGTAACCCTGTCATCCGGTTTTACTTTATAGCCTGCATTCCTAGGAGTAGAATTAACTAAGACTAATTTTTCTTGGATTAGTTTTTTAAAGTATGAGCGAGAATAATCGGGGTATTTCTCTTTAAGATAGGTGTCTAGTCGTTTATTCTTGTTCATGTTTTAAATAATATAAAAGAATCATTCCTGCTAAAAATGCAACTGTACTTGCAAGTTGAGTCGCAGTTAAACCAAGTAAAGATCCTCTATCATCTCCTCTAAAAAATTCTACAATAAAGCGTAAAATAGGGTAAAAAATTAAATAAATGGCGAAAACTTGTCCATGCTTTTGCAAAGCATCGTTTTTTATTTTTATTTTTTTTATCGCTAATATTTTTAAAAGGATAAAAAATAAGAGTATATTCCCCAAAAATTCATATAACTGGGTTGGATGTAAGGCTTGAGATAGCGGTGCTAAACTCTCCGGATGTTTAAAAATTACACCGAAAAAATGCCCCGTTGGTCTGCCATAACAACAACCTGCTACAAAACAGCCAAGACGACCAATAGCATGAGCAAGTGCTAAATAAGGTGACATAATATCAGCCAGAGGAAAAAAATCCAAATTATTCTTGCGAAGATAAAAGTAAGAATAAATAATAGCACCAATAAATCCACCCCAGTAGACTAAACCACCTTGCCAAACTTTTACAATACTCAATGGATTACTTAAGTAATAGGAAAAATCCATTAACACATAAAAAGTGCGAGCGCCAATAATCGCAGAGATAAATAGCCCAAAAATTAAATTTTCTAAAATGATTTTATTATAATTCGAATTAAGCAAAGCTTTTTTTAAAAATAAACTAGTCGCAACTAAAAAAGAAATAGCAATCATTAGTCCATAACTAGGGATATCAAAAAAACCCAACTTCAAAAAAATTGGATACATAAATTAAACCTCATTGACAGCACTATCAGAACTGCCTTTAGCAATAATTAAATAATAGCTAAAAATCACCATAGCAATACAAATAAAACTATCTGCAATATTAAAAACAGGCCAAATTAAAAAATCAAACATATCAATAACATATCCACGAAAAATCCGATCAAAAATATTCCCAAAGGCACCGCCTAGAAAAAAGCCTACGGACAAACGAAACAAAATGATGTGTTTATATTTTAAATAATTACTTCTCAAATCTTTCCTCATAAAAAAAACAAGGATAGGAAATACTCCTAAAAGTAAAATCAATAAAAAAGTATTGTTTCCATTTAACATTCCAAAAGCTAAGCCGGTATTTTGAACATAAGTCAAATGAAAGATCTTCGGGATAACCTCAATACTTTCAGCAAGCTGCATCTGATCAAGAACTAAAACCTTAGAAAAAAAATCGAGAATAAAAACAATAATAGCAATAATAATTTCAAGCATAAAAGTTAGTTACTCCCATTCAATAGTCGCAGGAGGTTTTGAAGAAATATCATAACATACACGGTTAATTCCTTTAACTGTATTAATAATTCTATTAGATATTATCCCCAGCAAATCATAAGGTAACTTAACCCAGTCAGCTGTCATGCCATCCACACTATTGACAGCACGGATAGCTGCTACATTTTCATAAGTACGCTCATCCCCCATCACGCCTACTGTTTTTATGGGCAAAAGCACTGCAAATGACTGCCAAATATCATTATACAAACCTGCAGCTTTAATTTCCTCTAAAACAATTTTATCTGCTTGCTGTAAAATATGTGTTCGTTCTTTATTAACTTCACCAATGATTCTAACAGCAAGTCCCGGACCAGGAAATGGTTGCCGATCTACAAGATCAGCAGGGATACCAAGCTCTCTTCCAAGTTTACGCACTTCATCTTTAAACAAATATTTAAGGGGTTCAAGAAGTTTCAACTTCATTTTTTCCGGCAAGCCACCAACATTATGGTGAGACTTAATAGTTGCAGATGGGCCCTTTACTGAAACACTCTCAATAACATCTGGATAAAGTGTGCCTTGAGCCAAAAACTCCACCCCCTCAATTTCTCTAGCTGCAGCATCAAAAACATCAATAAATTTATGCCCAATAATTTTACGCTTTTTTTCAGGGTCAATAACGCCAGATAAAGCATCCAAAAAAATATCTTCAGCAGAAACATATTTAATATTCATCTGCATACATCCAGTAAAATTCTCCTCTATTGACTTACCTTCTCCTGCTCTTAAAAGTCCATTATCCACAAAAATACAAGTAAGTTGATCCCCAATGGCTCGATGGATCAAAGTTGCCATCACAGATGAATCAACTCCACCAGAAAGACCGGCAATGACTTGTTTATCACCAACCATTTCACGAATATTTTTAACTTGCTCATCAATAAAAGATTTCATCGTCCAACCAGAATCACAGCCACAGACATTATGCACAAAATTTTGAATAAAAATTTTCCCATTCTTAGAATGAACTACCTCAGGATGGAACTGTAAACCATATTGTTTTTTCTCTTGATGTTTAATCGCTGCATATGGAGAGTTTCCTGTATTGGCTACGACCTTAAAATTGTTAGGAATTTCAATAATTTTATCGCCATGGCTCATCCAAATTGTTTCTTTATCAGCTAAGTTTTCTAGCATCTCACAGTCTGCTACTTTTAAAAGCTCAGCAAACCCATATTCTCGGTGATCGGCATTCGCTACCTTACCACCATAATGCTGTGTCATTAATTGCATCCCATAACAAATACCTAAAATAGGAAAATCTTTTTCAAAAATACGCTCATCAACACAGGGAGCTCCCTCTTCATAAACACTAGCTGGCCCACCCGAAAGAATTATCCCTTTTAAATTTTCTTTAGCCATAATTTTTGAAAAACTCAAATTAAAAGGTTCAATCTCACAGTATACCTTAGCTTCTCTTACACGCCTTGCAATTAATTGTGTGTATTGTGAGCCAAAATCTAAAATCAAAATCATAGTCTTCTCCTGATTAATTAAGTTAATTTAAAATTCTAGGATAATTATAGCTAGCAATATCATAATTTAAATATTTATCTCTCAAATAAAAAAACAATTTTACATTTTAATAGACAAAAAATCCATTTTTTTATTAGAATAACAAGATGAAAAAAATATTACTACACACCTGTTGCGGACCATGCTTCACTTATCCTTTAAAATATTTAAAAACATCCACTGATTTTGAAATTGTGGTCTATTTTTACAACCCAAATATTCATCCATACAAAGAATTCGTAAAACGGAAAAATACTCTTGAACACTTCTGCAAAGAAAATAGTATTGAATTAATTACTGAAGATTATGGTCTTTTAGAGTGGACAAAATATGTCAGTAACTCTCTAGATAAACGCGAGGACCGCTGTAGTAAATGTTATGAAATTAGACTTGAAAAAAGTGCAAAAAAAACACGAGAGCTCGGAATTGAAACGATGTCTACTACCTTACTCTATAGTACCTACCAGTACCATAATCAAATAAAAAAATTAGGAGAAAATATTGTTCAAAAATTGGCTAATGATCACCAGCCAAATATAAATTTTTTTCACCATGATTTTCGTGAAGGTTGGAAGGAAGGCTTTGAACTATTTAAACCTTTTAAAAAACAAGGATTGTTTATGCAAAACTATTGTGGCTGTATTTTTAGCGAAGAAGAACGATTTAGAAAAAAACCAAAATAACTTCCACTCCCAAAATAAAACAAAATGGCTACCTTCCTTAGCTATCCCTCTAAATTTTACTTTTTATTTTTTTCAAAAATCATGTAAAATCTGCCCATGAATATAAATAATCAACACACTATCTTAGCGAAAAAATTAAACATGGTGATTCTTGCAATCATAGTTTGTACTCTATGGGGTAGTGCCCCGCCTCTTTTAAAGCTCTCATTTGATTTATTTCAGATTACTCAACAAGATTTTTTCTCGAGGATCCTCTTTGGAGGATACAGGTTTTTACTTGCCGGCATTTTTATTGTTCTATTTGTTAAATTTTTTAATACAAGGAATAATAAACTTACAAAACAAGTTTTTAAACATGCTTTTTTGCTAGGTCTAATAATGACTTTTTGTCAATCTCTCTGTTTTTATACAGGGCTAATGTTTGTTAAAGCTATGACCAGTTCAGTTCTAATGAGTTCCTCCATTTTTATTAATGTAGGATTAGCGCTCATCTTTCTTAAAGATGAACATTTTAATTATTTACAATTTACGGGGCTACTCATTGGATTATGGGGTATTATAATATTTGGCAATACCAGCTTTAGCTTTATCACAGAATTTTCACTAAAAGGAGAAGGGCTTTTAATTCTTGGACAACTTTGTAATTCAATTGGAATGATCTACTTTAAAAAGATTAAAAATGAGGTCTCTATCCCACTTGTAACAGGCGTACAAACAACTTTCGGAGCATTATTATTAATTATTTTAGGTCTTAGTTTCGGTGGGAATGTAAATATATTGATTTCAAATAAAGCAACTCTGATATTTACCTACTTAGTTATACTATCAGCATTATCTTTTAGTATTTGGACATCACTTATTAAATATAATAATATCCATGATATTTCTGTTTTTTTATTTTTAATTCCTGTGATTGGCTCGGTAACTTCATACTTTATCTTTGGAGAGGCTTTTACTATTAATAAAATTATCTCTTTAGTCCTAATATCTTTCGCTATTTTAATAGTTAACAAGCCATTGACTCGTAAACCGATGATGAGTAAAATATAAATCGGTTACAGCCAGAAAATAAGCTAAAAACCACTTTTTATAACAATTTTAATAACAACTAAATGGTAAAAATAAAATGTTTAAAAAAATCATCTTTTGTTTAATTTTATTACTCTCTTTATCATATATATCTGCGGAAGCTTTTAAAGATAGAAACCTCATTAAAATAATAACTAAAATAACTCCTAAAAAAAATCTAATCATTGGAGATAAGTTTAAGCTGCAAATCAAAATCAAGTATGCTCCCCATATTTTAATCGAAAAAATTTATCTACCTGATTTTGAACAAAAAAATGATAAAAACAATATAAACAAAAATGACCTTGTCTTAAAATCAAAAAAACAAGAACCTGCAACAAAAAAAAATTTATTTTCTAATAAAGTTATGAAAATATTTCAATATGAGCTTGCAGTATATCAATTAGGGAAATATAAATTCCCTCCAGTAAAAGTTCAATATAAAATTAATGGCTCGACTAAAACTATTCAAACGGATGAAATATCTATTAAAGTGCAAGGAGTCATTAGTAAAAAAGATATCCAAAATAATCAAATAGATATTAAAAATATTAAGCCAGACATCAAAAAATCATGGTTAAATTTTTGGTTCTTACTCCTCTTACTTCCTCTTATAGGAGTTATTATCTTTCTTTACTTTAAAAAGCAAAAAGAAATTCAAAAAAAAGCCCTCACTGCAGATATCTTAGCACTCAAAAAGCTGCGAGAACTAAAACACAAAAAACTCCCTACCAAAGAATTTTATTTTTATCTGTCAGAAATTTTAAAAGAATACTTAGAAAATAGATACCAGATCAATATTTTAGAAAAAACGACTAATGAAATTTTTTATATTTTAAAGAATAATAATATTTTAGATCGAAGCCAGTTAAATTCATTAAAAATATTTTTAGAGGAAGCTGACCTTGTTAAATTTGCTAAATTTATTCCTACTCAAAAAACAACAGAAATACACTATAAATATGTCCAAAATTTTATTGAGAGAACAAAAATTAAGATTGTTAAAGAGTAATAATAATCTATATTTCAAAATATGCTAAATAGCTTATGAAAAATTAAATCAGGGTTAAGGGGTTCATTATGCACTTTGCATATCCATATATTTTACTTTTATTCTTATTTATAGTTTATTTTATTTATAAGTATTTCTTTAATAAAAAAACATCCTCTTATATTGCCTATTCTAATATAAAACCACTCGCTAATAAAACAAATATCCTTAATAGAGACAATATTATTAATCTACTAAGGATTTTAACATTAAGTCTTATTATCATTGCATTTTCTCGACCACAAATTGCGAATAAAACTGAAGAAGTTTTAACAGAAGGCTATGAAATTATACTTTGTATCGATACTTCCAGCAGTATGCTTGCAGAAGATTTCAAACCTAATAATCGTTTATTTGTGGCAAAAAAAGTCGCTGAAGACTTTATTAATAAAAGAACACATGATAGGATCGGCTTAGTTGTTTTTTCCAAAATTGCTTTTACACAGGTCCCTCTGACAACAGACCATCTTGCTCTTTTAGGTTTATTGGGTAAAGTTGAAATCGGGATGACACAAACAGATGGGACTGCAATTGGCAATGCTATTGCTATTTGCACAAGAAGGCTCCAAAAAACCGAAGCCAAAAGTAAAATTGCTATCTTAGTAACAGATGGAGCCAATAACAAAGGGAAAATTGACCCCATTACAGCGGCTAAAGCTGCTGCCGCTCTTAATGTTAAGATTTATACCATTGGTATTGGAGCAACAGGCGTAATTCCTTATCCAGTAGGGGATCGCTATGTTAATATTCAAAGTGACTTAGATGAAGAAATGCTAGATGAAATAGCAGACACAACTAAAGCCCAATATTTTAGAGCTACAGACAAAAAAAGTCTTGAAGAAATTTACAATATTATTAATAAACTCGAGCCAAGTAAGATTAAAATTAAGGAACACTTAGAGTACCAGGAGTTGTTTATTTATTTTTTAATTCCTGCTTTGATCTTGTTTATTTTAGAACTACTCCTTACAACAATTTTATGGATTAAGATTCCCTAAAAAACGAGTTAAGAAGTTCAATTCTATTTTAAGGACTAAAAATATGTTATTTGCTAATAAAGTTTATTTATTCTTACTTCTGATTATTCCCCTTATTATTACCTTTTACATTATAGGGATCTCTATCAAAAAATATAGATTATTACTCTTCTCTAAGCTATACCTCACAAAAAATTTAGTATCAAGAAACCTTCATGAACGCCAAGTTCTTAAGTTTATTTTACAACTTACAGCCTTAACATTTTTTATCCTTGCACTAGCTGGACCAAAATTCGGGACTAAAATGATTGAGCTTAAGCGCAAGGGTATTGAAATTATTATCGCAGTTGACACATCTATTAGTATGCTGGCAGAAGATATTAAACCAAACCGGATGAAAATGGTAAAATCTGAACTTACTCGGATTATCTCTGAACTTAAAACTAATAAAATTGGAATTATTGCCTTTGCTGGTCAAAGTTTTTTACAATGCCCGCTTACTCTTGATTCTAATGCAGTCAAATTATTTCTAGAATATCTTGATGTTAATATTATCCCAGAACCCGGCACTAATATTGAAAGTGCCATCCGTTTAGCAAATCAAAGTTTTTCAAAAAAAACAAAAGCAAATAAAGTTTTAATTTTACTGACAGATGGCGAAGACCAAAATAACAAACCTCTTGAAGCTGCAAAAGAAGCCGCAAAGCTTGGTATTAAAATCTATACAATCGGCTTTGGTTTGAAATCTGGAGAGTTAATTCCTATTCGGAAAGATGATGGAAGTTTAATCGACTATAAAAAAGATGCTACCGGAAAAACTGTAACTTCAAGGCTTGATGAAGGACTATTAAAAAAAATAACTCACCTAACAGCTGGAAACTATTATTATTCAAGAAATGGCTATTTAGATGTTGACAAAATAACGACAGATATTAACAAATTAGAAAAACAAGACCTTTCATCAAAAATGAAACAACAATATGAACATAGATTCTATTATTTTTTAGCCCTTGGAATATTAATTATTTTAATCGAAATGTTTCTTTGAAAAATCAGACAATTTTAGCTTATAAAAATAAAAAAATAGCCTTTGAACTAAAGGTTTTCATCATCCAAATTAATTCTATAACTTTATTGACAGAAAATCAGAAGCAATAAAAAAACGGGAAATATCCTAAAAACATGATATAAGCTTAAAAAATAAAGCTTATTCTTAAAATCAAAACTTATTTTGAAAAAAATAGCTAAGTCCGAAAGGACTTAGCTATAACAAAAAATAATAACTGAAATATAAATTTATTGTATAAGTTTATATTTCTATTTCTTAACCAATGGCATCATGACCTTTTTCACCTGTCCTGATTCTAACACACTCGACTAAATCCGATACAAAAATTTTTCCATCACCAATCTTTCCAGTTCTAGCACCTAAAATGATAGCCTCAATTGTTTTACTACTAAACTCATCATTAACGGCTATTTCTATTCTCACTTTTTTCAATAAATTAATTTCATGAACAACACCACGATAAGTTTCGCTGAAACCTTTTTGTTGCCCACACCCCAATGCATTAGTAACAGTCATTTTATGGATACCTGCGGCAAATAATGCTTTTTTAACTTCTGGTAATGCGTGCGGCTGAATCATTGCTACTATCAATTTCATTGTTTACTCCTTTATTAATAATGCTTTGCTCCTTATATTTTAAAGCAGCAAAACCTTTTTCATACTTTCTTTTATTTTCTATAAAAAAAACTTAATTTTTCACTTTAAGTAATAAGACAATTCTATTCACTTGTAAAAATCTGAAAACCTGAGTAAGACTCCATCCCATGTTCTTCAATATCAAGACCTTTAATTTCTTTTTCTTCACTTACTCGTAATCCAACGGTCTTATCGATAAATTTAAAAATACCCCCCATCACAATTACAGTAAAAATGGCAACTGCAGCCGCACCTAAAAATTGAATCCCTAACTGAGTGAAACCACCCCCATATATTAGCCCATTATTAGCAACCCCCATGCTTTGCTTTCCAAAAATACCAATAGCTAAGGTTCCCCAAACACCATTAACACCATGTACAGGAAAGGCCCCAACAGGATCATCTATATGTAGTTTATCAAGCATCACAACGGCTAAAACGACCAAAACTCCTCCAATACCACCAATGACAATTGCAGCCCAAGGCTCGACAAAAGCACAAGGAGCCGTAATAGCGACAAGTCCTGCAAGGGAACCATTCATTGACATTGAGAGATCTGGTTTTCCAAACATTCTCCAAACAGTTATCATTGCCATTATTCCCCCAGATGCGGCTGCAAGATTAGTATTAATAGCAATCAAACCAATTAAACTCCCATCACCTACACCCAAAGTAGAACCAGGGTTAAACCCAAACCAACCAAACCAAAGAATAAATACGCCTAAAGATGCTAATGGAATATTATGTCCCGCAATGGCATTAGCACTACCATCAGGATTATATTTCCCAATTCTTGGCTTAAGGATTATGGTTCCTATTAAAGCTGCAAAACCACCTGTTAGATGAACAACTGTTGACCCTGCAAAATCAGCAAAATTTAAACTTGCAAGCCAACCTCCACCCCAAATCCAATGTCCGATGATTGGATAAACAATAGAAGAAATCAAAAATGAATACATTAAATAAGCTTTAAAATTCATTCTCTCAGCCATACCTCCAGCAACGATTGTTGCTGCTGCCCCACAAAATGCAGCCTGAAATAACCAGAAAGCTGATAGTGGAATATCCGCAGCAGACTCAGCACCAAATAAAAACCACCCCTCAAGCCCCATAAAACCATTTCCTTGACCAAACATTATTGCATATCCAAACATAAAAAAACCTATAGAAGCCATGCAAAAATCCAAAAAGTTTTTTGTTAAAATATTACAAGTATTTTTTGACCTAATAAATCCCGCTTCAACCATACCAAAACCTGCCTGCATAAAAAACACCAAAAATGCTGCGATTAATACCCAAACAGTATTTAAACCAACTAAACTAGCTATATTCTCCATTTTTATTTCTCCTTTTTTATCTTCACTTTAAAAATTATAACCCAAAACTATGCCACCATAAATTTCATCATCTTGGTTCCCTGCACCTTGATGATCTAAATCTCCCTCTGGTGAAACATAATGAATATTTGGTGTTATTATTAAATTATCTGTAAGTTGAAAATCAAAGCCTAATGAAATATCATAAAAGCCAAACCCCTCAACTACTTCACTATTAAAAAACCCACCGACTAAACCAAAAGAAGCCGAGATATATTCAACAAGTTCAATGCTATGTCCTAAACTAATTTCATAATAAAGAATATCATTAGTATAGTTATTAGCAATTAAAACACTTGGTGCTAAAGACATATCAATGCCTAAAGTAAAACTAACTTCTCTTTCTCCTGTAAGATCACCCAAAGAATCACCAGCTACCATTGGGTAATCATAGTAAGTATAACCAAGACCTAAAGTTAGAAGACCAAAACCTCTAGAGTACCCGATGATATAATCTATTTCTTCTGAACCAATAAAATTTCTTGTTTTTGAGGTTTGAGACTTCCAAACACCAAGGCTAAGACCATAGCCCTCTGCATAAAGTCCAGATTGCATAACATCCGCACTATCAAGTTTTTGACCTCTAAAAATATAACTTGAATTGAATGCAAAATCACCGGATAAAGAAATTCCAACATCTGCTAATAGCCCTTCAGCAAATGCCACATTTATCAAAGCTCCTAAAGAAAAAATAACTAATAATACTTTTTTAAAACTCTTCATTCTCTTTCTCCTTTTAATTATTAAACTTACTCTTTAAAATATTCAACAACTTGAAGCCATTGTTATCTTGATTAAGTATTACTATAAAAAACTATAAAATAAAAACCCATATTTTATAGTTTCAAATCCTAGATTATTAAAAAATAAAATCAATGTCAATCATTTTATCATTATTTTTCATAATAAATATACTTATTGCTATTCATTTTTATAAATATAGATAATTATAGAGTATTTTTTATTATTTTATCTGTTTTTTATTAAAATACCAAACAAGCTAATCATAAAAATAATTCCGTAATTTTAGTTGAAGAAATGGTATAGATTATAGAAATTGACACTATTATTCGAAAAAAAACATAATAAAAAAATCTATAATTAATAAGCTAAAATATGGCTTATCATACATAAAATCAGTAAAGTAATAATGAATTTATTCCCTATTTTTTATTAAACACCCTTTTAATAAACTCCAAACTCTCCCCTAAAATTATCGTTAAAAAATTTAACTATGAAACTTCTTAAAAAAAACTATATAATACTTAAAAAAATAAAGTTAAAAGATAATAAGGAAATGAAAGCTTTAAAGCTCTTAACAACTTTAAGAGCAGGTCTTAAAGAATATTTCACAATAAATAAAAATAAAGATAAAAATGAAAAAAATGCAATCTCTAAGTATTTTTCTGCTTTCATTAATCAATAAAGGTAAAAATATGTATAAAGTTGGAATTATTACACTAAGCGATACGAGATCTCAAAACCATGAAAAAGATGAAAGTGGCAAAATTATTAAAAAAATTTTATCTGATGATTATGAAATAAAACAATACATTATTATTCCAGATGATCAAAAATTAATAATAAACACATTAAAACACCTTGTAGATGATTTAGCCTTAGATCTTATACTCACAACAGGTGGGACAGGTTTTAGTAAAAGAGATGTAACTCCAGAGGCAACTTCTGCCGTTTTAGATAAAGAATGTTTAGGCATTGCAGAAGCCATTAGAGTTAATAGTTTACAAATAACAAAAAAAGCTATGCTTTCTCGAGCAGTAGCAGGACTTAGGAAAAACACCCTGATTATTAATTTACCAGGTAGTCCCAAGGCTGTGAAAGAATGTTTAGACTATAGTTTAGATGCAATTTTACACGGTCTAAATATTTTAAAAGGCAATGTTACTGACTGTGCTAGATGAGAAAGTTAAACCAAAGTTTGGCTCAGCAATTATTCTTGCTGGCGGTCAAAGTAAAAGAATGGGCTTTGACAAACAATTTATTAATTTGCATGGAAAAAGACTCTTACATCTCCTGATAAAAAAACTTAAGAAAGAATTTGATGAGATTATTCTAGTTACTGATGTTCTCGAACCAATAAAAGGTGTCAAAATTATCTCTGATATTCTTAAAAATAAAGGACCATTAGGTGGCATTCATGTTGGATTGAAAAATGCAAAAAGCCAATATGCTTATGTTGTTGCCTGTGATTTGCCAACAATTTTATTAGAAGATATTAAATTAATGAAAACAAAATTAATTAATAATGAAGATGTTTGTTTATTTAAAAATCAACCCTTACATGCTTTTTACTCCACAAGGTTAGTTGATGCTATTGAAAACTATCTTTTATCAGATCTTAATTATTCATTAAAATTATTTATCAAACCTTTAAAAATAGCTGTAATTAATAAGAATCATTCTATTATTAATTTAAATACGCCAAATGATTTAAAAAATTTTTTGGCATTAAAATAAAAACTGAGATGACATATAAATCATGAAAATAATAAGCATATTATTATTATTATTACTCCCCTTTGCCTGCGCTAATAATCTAAAAAAACAAGACTTGATTATTTTTCATGCTGGCAGTTTAGAAATTCCCTTTGCGGAAATAGAAAAAGAATTCGAAAAAAAATATCCAAATATAAATGTAAAACGAGAATCCTCTGGAAGCAGAACTGCTGCTTATAAAATATCTGATTTAAAACGAAAATGTGATATTATGGCTTCTGCAGATTTCACAGTAATTAATCATTTATTAATTCCTGATTTTGCAGATTTTAATTACCATTTTACAACCAATGAAATGGTCATTCTCTATAGAGAAGATAGCCGCTACAAAAATAAACTAAGTCGTAAAAATTGGTTTGAAATTTTATTAAAAAATAATGTTGAATACGGATATTCTGACCCGAATACAGATCCCTGTGGCTATAGAAACTTACTCGTTTGGCAGCTTGCAGAAAAATTTTATCAAAAAAAAGGTCTATACGATAAACTCTTACAAGGTTGTCCCAGTAAAAATATAAGACCCAAGGCAACAGATTTAATAGCCTTACTAGAAGCGAAAGAACTCGACTATTTATTTATTTATAAATCTGTAGCCATACAACATAAAAAACCATACCTGTCTTTGCCTGAAAAAATAAACTTAAGTAATCCCCAATATAATAACTTTTATCAAACGGCATCTGTCAATATTTCAGGGAAAACCCCTGACACAGCGACAATCAAAAAAGGGCAATCAATAATTTATGGCGTTACTATTCCAAAAAATTCAGGATCTAAAAAAGCGGCTAAGGCTTTCTTAGATCTATTACTCTCTGAAGAAGGCAAAGATATTCTTAAAAAATATGGACATAAAGTTGTATAAAAAAAATAAATTATTTACTTTTATATTTTGTGGATTAGGAGCCATTACTATTTTCACCATTATTATTCCTATTTTAAAAATTATTTTTGATGTAAATTTATTAGATTTAAAAAAAACGATTTTAGATAATGAAGTTGCCAGCACAATCTTACTTAGTTTGAAAGCTTCATTTTATGCGTCAATTGCTGGGTTTATCTCTGGTGTTCCTTTGGCCTATATTTTAGCAAGAACCAACTTTAAAGGTAAAATAATAATAGAAAGCATCATAGATTTACCCATTATTATTCCCCATGCAGCGGTAGGGATTGCCCTATTAAGCGTAGTTGGCAAAGGATTTTTTATAGGAAAATTATTTCACAAATTAGGTATCGGCTTTATTGGTACAGAATATGGAATCACACTTGCCATGTTTTTTGTTAGTGTCCCATTTTTAATCAATACTGCTAAGGAAGGCTTTAAAATGGTTGATCCCCAATTAGAACATGCCGCAATCCTTTTAGGTGCAAATAAATTTCGGGCCTTTTGGGATATTACTCTGCCACTTTCCATAAGAAGTATCTTCTCTGGTATGATAATGATGTGGACACGAGGAATCAGTGAATTTGGTGCAATTATAATTCTTGCATACCATCCGATGGTTGTTTCTATTAAAATTTTTGAAAGATTTGAAGCTTATGGTTTGGCTTATGCTAAACCCATTGCTGTCCTTTTGATTTTGCTTTCTTTGCTAATTTTTTTGATCTTAAGATTATTATTAAAAAAAGATAAAATATATGATTAAATTAAAAAATGTTTATAAAAAATTAGATAAATTTCAACTTGATATTAATTTAGATATTCAAAAAAATGAATATTTTGTAATCCTAGGAAAAACAGGTTCAGGTAAAACAATTCTTTTAAATTTAATAGCTAGATTTTTAAATGCTGATGCTGGAGAAGTCATAACGGGTAATAATAAAATAGGAATGCTCTATCAAAACTATCTCCTATTTCCACATTATACTGTTAAAGAAAATATTGAGTACAGTTTAAAATTTTCAACAAAAAAAGAAAATATAAAAGAAATATGTCAATTATTGGATATTTCACATATTATTGATCGCTATCCAAAAAATTTGAGTGGCGGAGAAAAACAACGCACCGCACTGGCAAGAGCGATTATTTCCAAGCCTCAGATTATCTTATTAGATGAACCATTCTCCTCTTTAGATATCGTCACAAAAAATAAATTAATAACATTAATAAAATCAATACATAAAAAAGAAAATATTACATTTATTCATGTGACCCATGATTTAGAAGAAGCAATTACCTTAGCAAATAGAATCTGTGTCATTGAGCAAGGTAAAATTTTACAAATAGGGACTCCTTTTGAAATTTTAAAAAAACCTATTTCTAAATTTGTTGCTAATTTAGTTGGAGCTAGAAATATTTATTATGGGAAAATACAAAAAAACTTCATCCAAATCCATCATTTAAAAATTTTTATCAATACAGATAAAACAGGATTTGTTAATATTACAATATCTCCTGAAGATATTTTGCTTTCCATAAAAAAAATTGATTCAAGTGCAAGAAATTATTTTTCAGGAAAAATTATAAATATTTTATTAAAACAATATCTTTGTGAGGTTGAAGTTGATATTGGAATAACTATTATTGTATTCATTACAAAAACATCTTGTGAAAAATTAAGCTTAAAGCTAGGAAAAGAAGTTTGGGTTACATTTAAAACAACTAAAGTACATATATTTTAAATGATTTACTTTAAAAAACTTCACCTATCAAGCTTTCATAAGGGGAAGATAAGTAAAAAGGATTTTTTATTCCATAAAAATCTTAAATAATACTATTTTCTTATAACAAATAAAAAAGGAAGATAATTATGATTACATTTAATCAGGCGTTAGAAATAATACATAACCATAAAAATAATTTAAAAATAGAAACAATTAATTTAATGGAAGCATTCGGGCGTATTTTAAAAGAAGATATTTATGCGGATATTGATATTCCTTCTTTTAATAAGTCTGCAATGGATGGCTATGCTGTGAGAAGTAAGGATATCAGTCCTAATTGTACTCTCAAAGTTATTGAGACAGTTAGAGCTGGAGATGTCACTCAAAAAGAAGTTGGCAAAAATGAATGTATTAAAATCATGACAGGTGCTATTGTGCCCAGTAGTGTAGATATGGTTATTATGGTTGAAGATACAGAGGAGCTAAATAATAATCAAGTTAAAATAAATAAGATCGGGAAAAATAAAAATATTTGTCTCCAAGGTGAAAACATGAAATCAGGAGCTTTGGTAATTAAAAAAAACACTTTAATTGATGCAGCCTCCATTGCAACATTGGCATCCCTTGGGAAAGTGAAAATCAGAGTTAATAAATTACTTAAAATTACGGTAATTATAACTGGCAATGAGATTGTAGAGCCTAAAGAATTACTAGCTGAAGGACAATTAAGAAATAGTAATGGGCCCATGACTATTTCTTTACTAAAAAATATTGGTGCAAAAGTCGAATATTTGGGGATTGCTAAAGATATAAATTCTTCCTTAGATAGCTTAATAAAAAAAGGATTAAAGTCTGATATTTTAATACTATCAGGTGGAGTCTCTGTAGGTGAATATGATTTAGTCCCTGATATTTTGAAAAATAATAATGTAGAGACCTTATTTCATCATGTTTATATAAAACCTGGAAAACCATTATTTTTTGGGAAGACAAATGAAACTTTTGTCTTTGGCATGCCAGGCAATCCTGTCGCAACTTTGACGGCAATTCACCTGTTTATTAAACCTTTTATCAAAGAGGTATCTGCTGACTTAATTAAAGCGACACTTACAAAAAAAATAATCAAAAAAAGTAATAAAGTAGAAATCATGCCTGCAGTAGCTAAAATAATAGATGGCAAATACTTCGTTCACCCTTTAAAAACTAATAGTTCAGCAAATATCAGTGGGTGCATGGGATATAATTGTTTTATTATTGTCCCAAGTGATATTAATGAAAAAAATTCTGGTGACTTTATTGATATAGTGCTAGGAGAATAATGTGAAAGATCAATATGGACGAATGGTGACTTACTTAAGAATATCTGTAACTGATACCTGTAATTTAAAATGCCAATATTGTATGCCTGATACAAAAATAAAATATTTAGATAAAAAAAATATTTTGACTTTTGAAGAAATTGAGAAAATAGCAAAAATATTTGTAGATTCTGGCGTAAAAAAAATTAGAATTACTGGAGGAGAACCACTCATTAGAAAAGACATTTCTGTCTTAATAAATCGCTTAGACAAGTTACAGAGCTTAAATGAGTTAGCAATAACAACAAATGGTGTATTCCTTAAAAAATACGCACAAAAACTTAAACATACTAAAATGAAAACAATTAATATTAGTTTAGATACATTGGATAAAAATAAATATGCAAAAATAACAAGAAATGACTGTTTCGATGATGTTTGGGCAGGTATTGATAAAGTAATCAAGCTAGGGTTTGCATCTATTAAAATAAATACCGTCTTAATAAAAGGGATCAATGATAATGAAATAATGGATTTTATAAATTTAACAAAAAATAAAAATATTGATGTTAGGTTTATTGAACTCATGCCTATGGGATCAATGCTTAACTGGTCAATGGAACATTTTTGTCCCAATAAGACCGTTTTAGATATTTGTAAAAACTTGGAAAAAATAGAAAAAAATAATATCCATTCACCCGCAACTTATTACAAATTACAAAATGCCCAAGGGCGAGTCGGTCTTATTAGTGCTGTGTCAAATAAATTTTGTGAAACCTGTAATAAGGTTAGATTAACCGCTGACGGTAAATTAAAAAGTTGTTTACATTCAGATACAACATTAGACCTCAAAAAGATTTTACGCAATGGAGGAGAAATAGAAGAAATTATTCAAAAACATATCTACTATCAAAAACCAAAGGAACATAATCTTGATAAGTCAGAATATATTACAAAGGACATGTTCCGCATAGGAGGATAATTATGCCATTTTCACATTTTAATAAAGATGGTTTGCCACAAATGATTAATATTAAAGATAAAGCAGATACTTTTAGAGTAGCAATTGCCACGGGTACTATCAGCATGCAGAAAAACACAATTGAGCTCATAAAAACCCAAAATATAAAAAAAGGAGATGTCTTAACTGTCTCTCAAATAGCGGGTATTATGGCCGCAAAAAAAACAAGTAATCTTATTCCCATGACACATAATATCCCTTTAACTGCTACTAATATTGAGTTCAATATTTTAGATAATAAAATAGAAATTACAGCGACAGTCTCAACGATTGGCAAAACAGGTGTCGAAATTGAGGCCTTAACAAGTGTTTCAATTGCCGCTATTACAATATATGATATGTGCAAATCTGCAGACAAAACCATGGAAATATCAGACATAAAATTAATTAAAAAAACCGGAGGGAAATCGTGCCTAAAGTCCTAGCAATTAATATTAGTTATAAACAAGGAATTTCAAAAACAACCATTAAAAAGGGGTTATTTATTAAAGATCATGGCTTAGAAAATGATATACATGCTGGAAGAGTGGCAGTTAGATCCGTAAGCTTATTAGGTATTGAAAGCATAAAAAAAATAAAAATAGATATGCCTCTCGGTCAATTTGCTGAGAATATTACAACAGAAGGTATTAATTTATATGAATTACCCATAGGGACAAAACTCCAAATCGGTGAAACACTACAAAAAGTTACTCAAATTGGCAAAAAATGTCATGACTCTTGTAATATAAGAAAACAATTTGGAAACTGTATTATGCCAATGGAAGGAATTTTTACAAAAATTTTAAAAGGAGGTGTCATTAAAATAAATGATACAATTACCCGATATTAATTTCTTTTATAATTGCTAATATTTCCACGCAAAATATTAATAACATAAGTAATATACGGAAGTGCAAATTCTAAACATTCAACTACTGCTTTTGCACTTCCCGGTAAATTAATTATTAGGCTTTTTTTTCTAATGCCAGATACCGCTCTTGAAAGCATTGCTTTTTTCGTAATTGTCATGCTATAGGCTCTAATAGCTTCTGCGATTCCCATTGCTTGTCTATCAATCACTGCCATTGTCGCTTCTGGAGTAATATCTTTTTCATGAAATCCAGTCCCACCTATTGTGAAAATAATATCCACTTCCAAGGTATCTGCTGCATATTCTAACTTTTGCCTAATGACATTTTTGTCATTAGGCAAAATAATATACTCTTCAATTTGATAATTTTTCTTAACCAAAATTTCTTCTAACTTTATACCGCTTTTATCTACTTTTTCTTTTTTATAACATTTATCGCTGACTGTTATTATTTCTGCTCTAAACATAAATTTTTCTCCAAGATATCTTTAACCTCAGCCTTACAACTTCCACAAGCCAGACCTGCACCTGTTTCATCACAAAGTGATTTTAAATCAGTAAACCCCTTCTTTATAGCTGCCTCAATATTCTTGTCCCCTATGTTTGCACAAGAACATACTAATTTTCCTTCCATTTTTTTACTATTACTTTTTCCTTTTAATAACATGTTTCTGTTTTCTCCTAATTCTATTTTTAAAGAAATTAAAGATTTATACTCTGCGAATTCAAGTTTATCGCCCATAAGTATAGCACCAATTAATTTATCTTGCCATATGATACATTTCTTATAATATTTTTTAGCTTTATCTAATAAAATTATTTCTTCATATTCATTTTTATCTCCTGCAAGAACCATAGTTCCTAGCGAACATAAATCTAAATCAGAAAACTTTAAAATATTCATTGCGATTGTTCCCTGATAAATACTTAGGTTATCTCCACTTAAATATTTAGAAGCAATATCTGCCATTGCTTCCGCTGCTGCTACAGTACCATTTAATTTATCCTTAAATTCAGCAACCTCACCAATTGCGAAAATATCAGGGTCACTTGTTTGTAAATATTCATTAACTTTTATCCCTCTCCCACATACAAGGTCTATTTCTTTGGCTAATTCGATATTAGGTCTTGTCCCAATAGCATAGACTATCGCCGTACATTGGAGAGTTTTTCCACTTTTAAGTTTACAAACTGTTTTTAATTTAGAATCTTCATAAATAATTTCTTCAACTTGATCATTAAGATACAAATCTATATTATTTTCCTCAATATGTTTCTTTAATAAGCCACTAGAAATATCATCTAACTGTGCCTGCATTAAGGTTGAATTTAGCTCTACAATACTTATTTTTCTAGCTATCTTTTTAATGGCATTAGTAAGCTCTAGCCCTAAAAGCCCTCCGCCTACAATAACTACATTGGCATTATTGTCTATATAATTTTTTAGATTATCTGCATCTTTTTTACTTCTTAATGTAAAAACACAAGGGAAATGGATCGGAACACTCGGTGGGACAAAAGCTCTACTTCCAGTAGATATTATTAATTTATCATATGAGTAGATATGCCCATTATGGTCTATTACTTCTTTCTTTTTATTATCTATAGCTGTAATAGTTGTATTAATATATAGCTTTGCCTTAAATGCTGCAAACTTTTCTTTTTTGACTTTTAACAATATTTCCCATGAAAATTTACTATTAATATAATCAGGCAGTAAAACGCGATTATAAAAAGACTCTCCTTCATTAGAAAATATTAAAATTTCATCATCTGAGTTTATTTCTCTGTATGTATCTAAAAAACGATATGCGCCTGAACCCGCTCCAATGATTACAATTTTCTGTTTCGGCTTTTGGTATTTGGTAACTTCTACTGTCGCATATTTAAAATCCGGTTCCTTGGAGATAGGATCAATAATATCACTTGTAATATTATTGGCTCGACCAAAACTATCATCCAGTATTTTCCCCCAATGCATCGGTAAAAATACGACGCCTTTCTTTATCGTATCAGTAACAACAGCGTGGACTTTCACCTTACCTTTCTGGTTAAATATTTCAATGATAGCACCATCTTTAATATCTCTTTTTTTGGCATCATGTCTATTAATTTCTAAAAAAGGTGTAGGCATATGTCGATTTAATTTATTAACTTTCCCCGTTCTAGTCATCGTATGCCATTGATCTCTTATTCTTCCTGTCGTTAAAATTAAAGGGTAGTCTTTTGTAATTTGTTCAGAGATATTTTCTATTCCAATAGTATATAATTGTGCTTTTTTATTTGGAGTATAAAATTGGTAATCTGTAAATAATCTTTCTGTCCCATTATCTGTTGTTTTATTATAGGGCCACTGAATAGAACTCTTTTTTAATCTTTCATATGTTAAATCGCTAATATCAATCTTGGTGCCCTTGGTTAACTGAGCATGCTCTTTAAAAATATCTTCTGTATTTTGATAGTTAAAGCCATGGAACCCCATTGCATTGGCAAACTTACAAATAATCTCAGCATCTGGCAAAGCTTCTCCTTGGGAATCTATTCCTTTGTGAAGATAAGACATTCTTCTTTCAGAATTCGTCATCACCCCTTCTTTTTCAAACCAACCTGAGGCAGGTAACACTAAATCTGCATATTTTATTGTATCTGACTTATTAGAAATATCTTGAACTACAACAAATTCTGCCTTTGCTAAAGAATTCTCCACCTGATTGCTATTAGGTAAACTTACTAATGGATTAGTACACACGATCCATACAGCTTTTAACTTTCCAGATCCTAAAGCCTTAAACATTTCAGTAGCAGAGAGACCTTTCGTACCAGAAATTTTATCCACCCCCCAATAAGTAGCAACATCTTGCCTATCTATTGCATTATCTAAGTTTTTATGAACAGCTAAAAGGTTTGCTAAAGCACCAACTTCTCTCCCCCCCATAGCATTAGGTTGTCCTGTCAAAGAAAAAGGACCTGCTCCCGGTTTGCCAATTTGACCTGTAATCAAACTCAAGGCTATTAAAGCTAGATTTTTATTAACACCTTGTCCACTTTGATTCAAACCCATTGCCCACATTGAAATAAAAGCTTTAGAGTCTCCTATAATTTTTGCGGCTTCTTTTATTTGGACTATCGGGATATCACAAATCAAAGAATATTCTTGAATACTTTTAGATAATACTTCTTTTTTATAATCTTGGTATCCATCGAGGTGATTATTA
This sequence comes from Bacteroidota bacterium, assembly GCA_024206165.1. Lineage (GTDB taxonomy): Bacteria > Bacteroidota > Bacteroidia > Cytophagales > Amoebophilaceae > JAAGZN01. The sequence goes on along the minus strand of JAAGZN010000173.1, from coordinate 2,246 downwards.
ATAAAACCTAAATCTATTTTTTCACTTTCTATTAATAACTTTGCTATAGCATGATAAAGAAAGGTATCTGTTCCTGGTTGAATTTGAAGGTGTAAGTCAGCAATAGAACAAGTCTGAGTTTTTCGTGGATCAACAACAATGACTTTAACATGAGGATTTTTTTCTTTATACTTATCTATTCGTTTAAAAATAATGGGATGGCACCATGCTGGATTCGCCCCTGCTATAAAAAAAGTATCTGATAATTCTATATCATCATAACAAATAGGAACAGAATCCTCTCCTAAGCTTTTAAGGTACCCCACAACAGCAGAACTCATACATAACCTAGAATTAGAATCGATATTATTAGTCCCTAAAAACCCTTTTGTTAATTTATTGATCAAATAATATTCTTCAGTTAGACATTGTCCAGACACATAAAAAGCGACAGAGTCAGGACCATATTTATCTATAAAAAAGCGAAATTTTTCTGCAGCTTTTATCATCGCTTCATCCCAGCTAACACGCTTTAAGTGATCATTTTTATTTGATCTTATTTGCGGATAAAGTAAACGGTCACTTGTATTATTCACAACATAATTAAGTGTAAAACCTTTCGCACACAACATCCCATTATTGACAGGATAATTCTTATCTCCCTCAATAGTTAAATTACTTTCTAGGTCTTTTGTGACTTCAACACCACAGCCAACACCACAATAAGAACAAATAGACTTATATTTTTTTATAGATTTCTTCATGATTTCTCTGTATAACTTCCTATGTAATTTTTTGTTTTTTTAAATTTATTAAAAAAATTGAAACAATTGATAATACAAAAAAAATGACAAACCCTCTAGCATACCCCATATCTCCTGTATTATTAGTTTTAATAAAAATCGGCAAAATATTTGGAATAACAAAGCCACCAAAAGCACCTAACCCTCCGATCCAGCCAGCAGCACCACCAATTGCATCAGGGACTGATTGCGGAACTAATTTAAAGACAGCCGCATTTGTAACTCCCATACCAATTGCCATTAAAATCATAGCAGAAATAGATAAATATAAAAAACTAGAAAAAATCATTAAAATAGCCCCAATCCCCGTTAAAACTAAAAAAATAATAGCAATATTTATGCCACCAAATTTATCAGAAATTGTTCCTCCCCAAACGCGTATAAGCGAAGCAAGGGTTGCATAGATCGAGGTTAATAATAACGCAGATTTAATATCAAGAGAATAGAAAAAGTGCCAGTAACTAGGAAACCAAACAGTTAAGGCTAAAAACCCACCAAAAGATAAAAAATAAATAAAAACTAATACCCATGTTCGCCAATTCTTAGCTGAAATGATAAGACTTCTTTTTAAAGTGCCTTGAGGGAACATTTCTTGTTCATACTGTTTTTTCGCTATTTTACCTGCTTCCTCTTGTCCAATTCCCCCTGCTTTTAATTGAAAAAACCAAGCATCTACAGCTATAAAATAATAAATAATTGTTCCTATTATCAGGAATAAAGCCCACGCAAGATAAGTTCCAGCAAAACCTAGAACAAGAAAAGATAAGGGAAAAATTAATTGAAATAATCCTGGCGCTAAATTTCCCACACCCGCATATATCCCTAACACCACCCCATGTTTATTTTTAGGGTACCAATAGGCAGTCTGTCCTACCCCTACAGAAAAAGTAGCTATTCCACAACCACATAAACAACCAATAAAAAGTAAGAAGGGATAGATGTGTTTAGGCATATTATTAGGATAATATAGAGTAATAACTAAGTAGAGTAATAGCATACCAATAGAAGCTAAGCCTAATAAAATTAGAAATGGTTTACGACCACCATTTTTATCTACCATCGCTGAAAATGGAATCCGTAAAATAGATCCAGATAAATTTGGAATAGAAACTAATAAGCCTATCATTGCTGGAGTTAAAAATAATACTTCTTTAAAGTTTTTGATAAAAGGGGCAAATAAAGCCACAGAGGCAAAACCTATAAAAAACCCAAATGTTGCGCCTATTAAGCCTCGTAAAGGAGACCCTTTAATTGTTATTTTTTTTTCCATTAAAAAATTGTCCTTTTTTATTTCTTATTTGGTATAATTATTTATGATATTTATTTTCGGAATAGTCCCTTGACACTCAGTATATAGTAATTATTCTGTTGTGTCAATTAAATTAATTTAACATTGAAAAACTATCTTCTACATAATTATTTAATATTTTATATGCTTTGGGTTTGCCATCTGAATATAAAGCC
>JAAGZN010000172.1 GCA_024206165.1 Bacteroidota bacterium | reverse complement strand
TTCTTTTGCATGGAATGAAACGATTCTGCTTGCTCTAAAACGTTGTAAATAAATGTACTACAACAGTTATGTGCATGGGAACAGCCTAGATAATATTACACCGAGGGTTTCTTATAGTTCCCGATGAAACTTAGTGAAAACTTTTCTCCGCAATAAGAGTTCACCTTAATTTCTTATAAAAGGCGCCTTTTGCATGGAATAAAACGATTCCGTTTTCTCTAAAACGTTGTAATTATATGTATTACATCAGTTTTGTCCATGGGAACAACCTAGAACTTATAAAACCGAGGGATTCTTATAGTTCCCCATGAAACTTAGTAAAAACCTAGCCCTGCAATAAGAGTTCAGCTTAATTTTTAATAAAGTACGCTTTTTGCATGGAATAAAACGATTCAGTTTGCTGTAAAACGTTGTAAACATACGTATTACACCCGTTTTGTCCATGGGAACAACCTAGAACTTATAACACGGAGGGATTCTTATAGTTCCCAATGAAACTTAGTAACAACCTAGCCCTGC
>JAAGZN010000171.1 GCA_024206165.1 Bacteroidota bacterium | reverse complement strand
GGTTAAATTTTGCAGAAATTTAGTTAGTATCACCCATTAACATGCTTTCAATCGATGTTACAATATAAAGGCAGGATGACCGATTGGTTGAAGGCCCCAGTTGTAGGCAACAGACACTTCACTGTCGTGGGTTCGAGTCCCACTCCTGTCATTTTGTTGACATTCCTACAAAACCAATTAATGCTTGTATTTTGCACACATGCAGTAAGTATCTGTTTTCCTAATTCATGCCATTGACATTTTGTTGACATTGCTATCAAACCTATCGCTGCTTGTATTTTGCATCCATGCAGTTAGTATCTGCTACCCTTATGCATGACATTGATTTTACAGTATACAGGTAGGATTGTCGAGTGGTCTAAGGCGCTGGTTTTAGACCCTTGGAATTTTTTGACAATCCTTTAAAAACTATTACTGCTTAAATTAGGCACACATGTATTTATTATCACCCATCCATATGCTTGCAATTGATATTACAATATATAGGCAGGATGGTCGAGTGGTCTAAGGCACTGGTTTTAGGCACCAGTGACTTCTGTTGCGTGGGTTCGAGTCCCACTCCTGACATTTTTTTGAAATTGCAATAAAACCTATTGCTGCTTGTATTTTGCACACATGCAGTTAGCATCAGCTACCCTTATGCATGACATTGATATTACAGTATACAGGCAGAGTGGTCGAGTGGTCTAAGGCACTGGCTGTAGGCACCAGTCACTTCGGTGGCTTGGGTTTGAGTC
>JAAGZN010000170.1 GCA_024206165.1 Bacteroidota bacterium | reverse complement strand
ACTGCACTGCACTGCACTGCACTGCACTGCACTGCACTGCACTGCACTGCACTGCACTGCACTGCACTGCACTGCACTGCACTGCACTGCACTGCACTGCACTGCACTGCACTGCACTGCACTGCACTGCACTGTACTGCTGTTGACCATGGCCAGCTCCACCCCGAAGCCCACCACCACCCCTGGGCCGAGGACCACCTACACCACATGCACTGCACTGAACTGCACTGCGTGCAGGGATGACGCCACGCTGCTTCGGGCCGCCGGATACTGATTGCCCGACCTTAGGTCAGGCCAATACAAGCCTTTGTCACAGGTCTGCCTGTTGTTTGTTTGTCCTCACCTTTTAGCTGTTTTAAGGAACTAGAAGTTAGTTACAGGGTTAAAGTTATGGGGTTAAAGGTTAAAGGTTAAAGGTCAAAGGAAAAAGAAAACTAGGTAAAATTGAAACTGAAATTGAAAATGAAACTGAAACTGAAACTGAAATTGAAATTGTCAAATTTGGGTGTTTTTTTGTCAAAATTAGGTGTTTTTGTCAAAATTGGGCATATTTTTTATTTTGATAATTTTTTTTGGGGCTGGGTT
>JAAGZN010000169.1 GCA_024206165.1 Bacteroidota bacterium | reverse complement strand
TGCATTTTGCTTATGTCAAGGTACAAACCTTCTACTTCGCAATACCCAACACTCAAATGATATCTTAAAACTTTTATCTGCAAGCCCTTAGTTTGTTAGGTTGCGTCTAAGCCTATAAAAGTCACTAAACCTTTATGATATATGATAGTTTGAGAACTGGTAACAAGTAATTTTCTCGTTAATATAGTTTATAATGAAAGCCGAAAACAACATATCTTCCTTCCTTCCCCTCAGAACAATGTTGTTTGAGAATAACACAGCTTGCACTGCATCTTGCACTTTACATGTTGGGGCTCAATGCCCTATTCGGCAAAACCTAGTATTGTTACAACTATCCTCACTATAGTATATAATCAATGCCAAAAACAATATATTCAAGCTCTCTTCTCTCAGATGAATGTTGTTTGAAAATAACGCAATTTCTCACTGTATTTTGTTTATGTCAATCCCAAACTTCCTACTCGGTAAAATGCAATATTGTTTGAAGGGAGAGGGGAGAGGCGAAGGAGTCTTAGATTTTTTAGAGTATTGATTGAAAAGTGTTGAAACGCCTTTTAAGTTTACTGCTGCACTATCATTGCTAATATCAACACACAGATAGTATAGCTTTCACTCCTCGATTAAACAGAGAATTTTCCTTACGACTATTCAGAGGCAAAAGTGTATTTTGAAATAGCCTTGGTGGTGAAGTTTGTAAATATTTATTCATTCTACTGATTTCCTCTTGTAAAACAACCTACTATTATGAGATATGCATAGTTAGTAGGCTATCGATGTTTTTATCAACTTGAGACCAAGTCGACTCGTTTCTCCTGATCCTGGCCTATCAGTCAAACTACAGCCAGTACACTCAGGAACTATAATTGAAAGGTAAAATCTTTGTAAACATGAAATCTA
>JAAGZN010000168.1 GCA_024206165.1 Bacteroidota bacterium | reverse complement strand
TGGCACTTGCTCCTCTGTGGTTGCTTCCTGATCCCGACCTTGCGCCTCTCCACTCCCTAGTGCTGTGCTGTCAGGAGGTAGGGTTGGTAATGGGTTCGATCACTCCCTGTCAGGCAGGATGCAGCTGATGTTGAAGTTCCTGGCCCTCGGGGTCCTCGCCGCCGACTACAGCGTCGTCTCGAGGAGCGCCAGCATGTGGTGCACGGTGTACGAGGTGGAGCTGAGGGAGGGGGACCCCATCCACTGCGACGTCATCAGCAGCGCCGTGAAGACCTGTGAGTACCCCGTCCAGCCCTGCACCATGATCGAGCGGGCCCTGGGGTGGCGCACTCACAAGTACTCTCCGCCGGCTGGAGGCAGGAGGCAGGAGGTCAGTTGAAGTTGAATCTTGGGACGTATTTCTCAATTACGTTGTCCAGGAGTTCGACGAGCCGGGTGACAGCGCCTCCCAGCTCGACAGTGCCAACAGCAAGGTCGACTTCGACTTCGACAAGCTGGTTGAGGACGCCTCCCAGCTCGACAGCGCCAACGGCCAGGCCGACTTCGACAAGTCGGAGGAGGTGGAGAATGCTGACGGCGCCGGGGGCGAGGGCTACGACGTGATGGTGACCGGTGGCTCGTCCGTCCTGGTGAATGTCATCCAGGTCTCCGCTAAGACGAAGGCTGGCGCAGTGGGGAAGGACGAGGCCACAGGTTCTGCCGACCGCCGGCCGCCGGCCGCCGACAAGACTGAGCTCGAGCTGGTGGGCGGCAGGGAGGCCGAGGCTGAGGACGGGTCCTTCGGCGCTGAGCTCGACTCCCAGGACGGCTACAGCATCGTCAAGATCGTCGGCTATGCCGCCGCCGGCATCGTGCTCATGGTGTTCGTCGCCGGCTCGGTCGTCCTGATCTACCTCGCCATCTGTCACAAGCCGGTTCTCGTGCCCATCTCGCTCAGCTCCCTCTCCTCTTCCAGCATCTCCGGTCCACGCTCGGTCTCGGGCTATGCTCCTTCCACCGAGGTCGATCCCGAGTCCTCCCGGAGCTCCAGTGACGACGCCAGCTACCAGCCGGACATGCTCGGCTTCATCAACGAGATGGGCCGGCCGAGGCAGGAGTCTGGGACCGGGGAGGACCAGGAGGACGCGGTGGTGGAGCAGGAC
>JAAGZN010000167.1 GCA_024206165.1 Bacteroidota bacterium | reverse complement strand
ATGCAAAAAATGGCAAATAAATCAATAGATACAATATTTACAGATTATTACAAAGCATATGAATCAATAATACAAAAGTCCCAACATATTCAATCAAAAGCAGAAACATATACAATAGAAGGTTATAATAGTTTATTCCGCCATTTTTTAGCAAGAATGCGAAGAAAAACAAAATGCTATAGTAAAAGTACAGAAATGCTAGAGTATTCTATTAAACTTTTAATGGCTAAATGGAATGGAGAGATATCTATATTAAATTAACAATACCTAATTTTTTGTTTTATATATAACTTATTATTTATATAATTAATTAATAATAAAAAACTCTAATAATTAAATTTTTATATTTACATTATTGTTTTTTAATTTATGTACTTCATAATTATTTTGCCAATCGTTAATTAACCCTTCTTTTTTAAGTTTTCTTTGGTAATCAACAAAAAATATATATTTATCATTTCACTAAATTTTACAAATCAAGATAAAATTATTAGCTCCCTAAAACAACATTCAAGTTTTTATCACATCTAATAAAAATTTAATATTAAATATGATATATTTAGTTAAATTAGAGGTATTTTTGATCGTTTGAAATTCTAGCTTTAATTTTTAATTAAAAACATAATATGGTGCATAATATAATAGCTTTATTTATATTCTTTAATTTTGTTTATTGTAAAGGAATTCAAGAAAAATCGAATTTTAATATGAGAAATAAAAGACTTAACCCAGTACAAGTTAGTTATATATCAAAATGTAATAGTTTTAAATGTTTGGTAGGCAGTTGTATAGGACTTTTATTAAGTAATTATTTTTTGCAGCATAATTTAAATAAGTTTTCTACTTACCAAATAGTATATAATAATGATTTTGAGAATAAAATATATAATCCCAATGTATTATGTAGAGATTTACCAAATTTTTATGAGTATTTACATACACTAGATAAAAAAAGAAATAGACTTACTATAGAAGCTATAGAAGCTAATAATACTAATATTTACACTTCTATTAATTATATTGAAGAATATATAGAAAACCTAGTTCCTTATTTAACATGTCTTCCAGAAGAAATAAACAAGAAAAATATTCCTCCTATAAACATAGATGACATTGACTGCCTTGATCCAAATTTGAATAATCTTTTCAAAGGTAAAAGAAAAAAACCCGTCTATTTCTTAGATATGTTTGGTTTTGGATATGAATTAGGTGTTTTAGAAATGAGACTATATGAACTAGATGGAATAATTGATCAATTTATTTTATTTGAGTCCATTTATGGTCATAAAATGATTAAAAAACCTTTATTTTATGAAATGACTAAAAATATAAGATTCAAACAATTCAAAGATAAAATATATCATTTAATCTTAGATGATGAATTATTCTATTTAGATTATATTAAAGAAACTGAAATTTTAGATCAAGATTGGAGGGGCGAACATATAATGAGAACTTATCCATGGGATAAATTTTTAAAAACAACTAAAAATATGAATTTAACTTTTTTCTTAGGAGAAGAAAAAGCATTAATGTATGACAATAATACAATACTATTAATATCAGGAGATTTAGATGAAATACCAAATAGAAAGAGTTTAGCTTATTTCAAGTATTGTGAGCCAAATAAATTCAAATATCCTATAAAAATTGATGATGACATTAAATATAGATTGAATTTTGACTACCTGTGGGAAATAGGAACCTGTTCTAAGATTTATAATGTTGGCTCATCTGGGAATGAATATAAATTTAAAAAAAAACAAACTTTTAAAACAGAAAGACATGTTTTTAAAATTAAAACAAAAAATAGAACTATTTTTAAGTATCATATAAATCGTGGTGTAAATGATTTTCAAATGGCAATAAAAGCAATAATACAGGCAGAAGCAAAATATGGTATTAAGCCAGAAGCTCCAACTAGTTTTTTTCATTTTAGATATGAAAATAAACCATTGTTAGCTTGTAGACAATGTACAGAAAATAGAGAGGAGTGTAGTAAAAAAAAGTGCGATCAAAAATATATACCTAGAAAAAAGACAGATCCTATTCCATGGTTTGCTGTTTGTAATAAACAAAGATTTCCATATTTATTTCCTATGAGTTGTAAACATGAAAATATAGATAAATACCCTTTAAGATTTGTTTGTTCTAATACTAAAACTTGTTCATATAATGGAAGTACAAATAATTTATAACAATAAAATCTATTTGTATTTAATATATCATTGATATAAAATAAAGTTTCTTTTATTAAAAGATAATATTGCAGAATCTTTTCTGATTAGTTATTTTTAATTAAAACCAAATTTGTTTAATATAATCAAAATATACATTATTTCAATATAGGTATATTTTAAAAATCTATTTATGTATAATAAATTATTTACTTCCATATTTACTGTTTTAACAATAGCCATATTAGTTTTTTTGGCAATTTATAGATTTAGGCACAAAAATTTTAAAAACAAATTAAATGAAATATCACAAAAACAATCTAAAGGCAAACTAAAAATTATCACAACAACAGGAATGATAAAAGATGCAATTAAAAACATTGCAGATGATTATGTTATTGTTGAAGCATTAATGGGCCCTGGAGTTGATCCGCATTCTTATAAAGCTAAGCCCAATGATTTGAATAGCCTAAAAGCTGCTGATCTTATTTTTTATAATGGTTTACATTTGGAAGGCAAAATATCTGATTTATTAGAAAATTATAATAAGATAAAACCAACAATTAAAGTTTGTGATGCTTTAGAATATTCAGATATCATAAGAGATAAAGAATTTTCTGAAGGAGTTGATCCACATATTTGGTTTGATGTGAATCTCTGGAAGAAATGTGTTAGATATATTAGTACAATATTACAAAATAAAATTCCTAAACATGCAGAAACAATAAAACTTAATACAGACTTATATCTTAAAAAATTAGATTCATTACATAACTTTATTATGTCATCCTTTAATGAAATTTCACAAGAACAAAGAGTATTAATAACAGCTCACGATGCTTTTGGATATTTTGGTAGAGCTTATAACTTAGAAGTTAAAGGTTTGCAGGGGATTTCTACTGCAGCAGAATATGGACTCAAAGATGTTTCTGATTTGATACAATTTATAATACAACGAAAAATAAAAGCAATATTTATAGAAACATCAGTTCCAGAAAAACCAATTAGAGCAGTAATTGAAGGATGTAAAAATAATAATCATGAAGTAATTTTGGGCGGACCAATATATTCGGATGCTATGGGACCACAAAATTCTAAAGATGGTACTTATATTGGAATGTTAGAAGCAAATGTTAATACTATTGTGAGAGGTCTAAAGCTAGGAAGTAAATAATGAATTTAATTTATTAATAAAATGATAAAATTATCATCAGATCCATCTATAGAAATACATGATATGACTGTTTCATATAATCGTAAGCCTGTTCTTTGGGGTGTAGATATATCATTGCCTAAAAATCAGATTATTAGCATAGTTGGACCAAATGGAGCCGGTAAATCAACTTTATTAAAATCTATTATGGGGTTAATAGAGATTGATAGTGGTTATATTAAAATCTTTGATAAATCTCTAAATGAAATTAGACATAAGGTAAGCTATGTTCCACAAAGAGAATCTGTTGATTGGGATTTTCCTGCTTCTGTATATGATATTGTAATGATGGGAAGATATCAATATATGGGATTATTTAGGAGGGCTTCTAAAAAAGATAAGGAGATAGTTTTAGATAGTATGGAAAAATTAAGTATTGCTTCTTTAAAGAATAGGCAAATATCTCAACTATCTGGAGGACAACAACAAAGAGTATTTTTGGCTAGAGCTTTGGCTCAACAAGCCGATATATATTTTATGGATGAGCCTTTTTCTGCTATTGATATTTCTACTGAAAATGCAATTATCGAATTATTTAAGGAAATGGTCAAATTAAATAAAACCATTATTGTTGTTCATCATGATATATATTCTGTAAAAAATTATTTCGATTGGACTGTGATGTTGAATATGAGAATCATTGCTTCTGGACCAACAAACCAAGTTTTAAATGCTGAAAATTTTAAAGAAACATATGGTAGTCATCTTAATATCTTAACTGAAGTTAGTAATATTGTTAAAAAAGAACGTATTCCTATTAGAGAGAAGAAATTATATAAGAAAAAGAAGTGAAGTGAATTATATTAACTTATATTAAGAAAATTCTGAAATTTGTCCTAATGTTACATCTGTTCTACAAATAGGGCAAGAAGTCTTAACTGAAATCGAATTTGTAATGCATTCTAAATGGAATTTATGAAAGCATGGTGTAATAGCTTTTCCTTTAGTACTTAAATGATTATCAAAATGTAACTCTTCTAAACAAATAGTGCATTTTTCATGATCTGACGAATTGTTTTCATTTTGTTGTTGACTTGAATTATTATTTTGATTATCAAATTGATCATTAATAGGATCTTGAGAGTTATCTTCAATATTATTTTGAATAGGGTTTATTATTTCTTGAATACAAGGACATATAACATTATAACAGTTTTGATCAATATGATAAAAATGAGATTGTGTCTCACAAGGAATATATGCATTTCCTTCTATCTGTTTTTTACAACCTGTACACTCATGCTGTAATATATTATCTTGACTATTACTATGATTATCTGAATTAGAATTATTTGATTTTTCATTAATATCATTTTTAATTCTATTTGTTGAATTATTGTTATCTGAATTCTTATTTATATTGGATTTATTATTTTGATTTTTTAATTTTTCTTCTTTTATTTTATCTAATTTCTGTTTTATAATTTTTTGAATATTTTGCTCTTCAATTGTTTTAATGTTTATCCAACCTTTATTTCTGCATGTAGGACAAGAAGCATTTCTTATGTTTTGGGTAAAGTTTTGTGTATCATTTTCTGCCCAATCCTTGATACATTTATAGTGATAAATATGTAAGCTTGATTCGCCATCCATATTATTGCATATAGAAGTACATTCATTTTTTTTGATATTATCATAACAAATTGCACATTCGCAACAATCTGTTTCTTCATTTATTTTTAATTTATAGTTCTCATTTTTATTTAAATCAATTTCTTGTTTTTGTTTGTTATTGTTATCGTTATCGTTATCATTATCATTATCATTAAAAAAAGAGTTAACAGAAGATGAAAATTTGTTGTTGTTAAAAGTATTATCAAATTCGTTTTTACTCACTTTTTTGCCATTAATCCAAAATGCATCTTCTGTTTGTGTATTTTGAGACTTCTGTTTTTTTTTATTTGAATTATCAAAAATAAGCTTTTCTTGGTTTTCTTGATTTGTAGTTTGAAGAGGAAATTGTGTTCTATTAAAATCTGAATTATTTAATATCATGTTTTTATTACTATTAACTACATTACTTGAATTTTGTCTTTTAAAATTTGACTTTTTGTTTTCATTTTCTAAGTATGGATCTTTAGTACAATTACTTATTACTAATATAAATAAAATCCAAAATCTAATATTATTATATACTTTACCCATCTTTATTGTCTATTGAAATTTAAATTTATATCAAAGATACAAAAAAAAATTGAATTTTCCATTATTTTGAATTGATGATATTATATTTATATATTAAATAAGTATTTAAATATTTCTATATTAAAATTATGTTTAGACTTAGGATTCTTTGTATAATTTGCTTGATAAATTGCAATTTAATTATATTCAATAAAAATATGATTAAAAATAAAACTTCTAATCATATAGAAGCTCATATATCGTTTAATCATAATTTAGATATAGAACTATTAGATATAAATATAAATGATATAAACTCACAAAATCCAGAAATAGAATTTGAAATCTTACAAACATATAATTCAGAACAAAATTCTACAATTATATATTCTAATGAAGAAGAAATAGAAGGAGAAAAATCTCAAGATATAATAGAAAATAAATTCGAAATAGAACTTGATAGTGATCCTAAAGATATAGAATATGAAGAAATAGAAGAACCTATCATTATATCTAAAAAAAAATATTCAAAATGTAGTACAGTTGTAGGTTATTGTTTATGTTTGCCTTGTTTGATATTATGTTCCCCAGTTTTGTTGATTATTTGGTGTAGGAAAAACAAAACTTAAGTTAATTTAGTTTAAAATCTTCATTTTTATTATTTATATAACCATTTATTTGAGTTTGCCATAATTTATAAAAATGATTTTTTTTATTTAATAATTCTTTATGAGAACCATCTTCAACAATCTTACCTTTATCAAAAACTAAAATTCTATCCATTTTTAATAAAGTAGAAAGTCTGTGGGCAATAACAATAGTTGTTTTATCTTTCATTAAAAAATCCATAGAATTTTGAATATATTTTTCAGTAATAGAATCTAATTGAGAAGTAGCTTCATCAAATACTAAAATTGGTGCATCTTTTAATATAACTCTTGCAATTGAAACTCTTTGTCTTTGCCCTCCTGATATTTTGATTCCCCTCTCTCCCACTTTAGTTTCATATTTATTAGGTGTATTTATTATAAATTCATGAGCATGAGCTTTTTTAGAGGCTTCAAGTAATTCTTTATTAGATGCTTTTGTGTTACCATATAAAATATTTTCTCTAAAAGTTCTATGGAATAAAGTGGGATCTTGGGGAATTATACCTATTAATTGTCTTAGTGATTCTTGTGTAACTTTAGAAATATTTTGTCCATCTATCAAAATTTCTCCTTTTTGGAGATCATATAATCTTAATAATAACTTAACAAAGGTGGATTTTCCACCTCCAGAATAACCTACAATTCCTATTTTTTCTTTAGATTTTATTTTTAACGAAAAATTTTTAAAGAATGGATTATTTTTTACATAACCAAAAGTGACATTATTAAATTCTATTATTCCTTTTTTATATTCTAATGTTTTTGCATTATTAATATCGTAAATTTCAACAGGAGCAAATATAGCTTTTAGAGCTTGTTGAGTTTCACCTAATAACTTTGAAAAATCTGATAATCGCTTAATATTCCACCATAAAAGATGAATTATTGTTCCATTTAACCCCAAAACTAAAGCAAAATCCCCTATTGTTATCCTTTCATTTTGTCTTTCATTAATTAATAATAATATTGTTATAAATTGTATTAAGCAATAAAAAAAAGAAAATGATGTAAACATTGATAAATAGGACCATTGTAATTGTTTTTCAGAACTTATTGCTTGTCTACTTATTGTTTTTGTCTCATTTATTTCTTTTCTTTTTTGTGCAAATAATTTTATTAATAATACATTAGATAATATATCTGCTACTCTTCCTGATATTCTTGATATATCATTTGACCATTTATCAGAAGCATTTATTAATCTTTTATTATAACTATACTTCTTCCATTTGAAGATTAATAAATAATTTGCAAATAATAAATAATTTTCGATATTAGTACAAAATTATTTATATAACAAAATGAATATATTATCATCCTCATCAAGAAAAGAATTATTATCTCAACATAGAAAAGAGAGAGATGGTCGAATAAAAGACAGAATAAAAGTTT
>JAAGZN010000166.1 GCA_024206165.1 Bacteroidota bacterium | reverse complement strand
TAAACAGGCTATAGAAATGAGGGATATGGTTAAGGTTTGAGCTGGTTATAGTCATGGATAAGGTTATTAAGGGTTTAGTTGTAAACAGGCTATAGAAATGAGGGATATGGTTTAGGTTTGAGTTGGTTACGGTTATGGATAAGGTTGTTGAGGTTTGAGTTGTAAACAGGTTATAGAAATGCGGGATATGGTTAAGGTTTGAGTTGGTTACGGTTATGGATAAGGTTATTAAGGTTTGAGTTGTAAACAGGCTATAGAAATGAGGGATATGGTTAAGGTTTGAGTTGGTTACGGTTATGGATAAGGTTGTTGAGGTTTGAGTTGTAAACAGGTTATAGAAATGAGGGATATGGTTAAGGTTTGGGTTGGTTACGGTTATGGATAAGGTTATTAACGTTTGAGTTGTGAACAGGCTATAGAAATGAAGGATATGGTTAAGGTTTGAGCTGGTTACATTTATTGATAAGGTTATTAAGGGTTTAGTTGTAAACAGGCTATAGCATGAGGTATATGGTTGAGGTTTGAGTTGGTTACGGTTATGGATAAGGTTGTTGAGGTTTGAGTTGTAAAC
>JAAGZN010000165.1 GCA_024206165.1 Bacteroidota bacterium | reverse complement strand
ATAAAACAGCAAAAGAATTTCGGTCGGCAATAGACAATTTCTTTTCTAGTACTATACCAATAATAACTGAAAAATTATATAGCAGAATAAATAGTAATTTTCAAATAATTACTAATCATCTTGATATGGAATGAGTATAGAAGTATTAATTTTATTTTGTAAAAAAGTCTTATTTTGTTTTTCATCATTTCTTATTTCATATGTTTCAGTTTGGTTAATATGATTCTCGTTTATTTTATTTGGATCTATGTTCTTTTTATTATTTATCTGTGAAACATTATTTTGAGTAATAGTATTATTTGAATTAGGTTCATTTTGATTTTGTTTTTGATTAGTTCTTGAAGAATTATCTTTTGGAATAGCTTTGATATTTTGTTTTGACTTATCTAAATCATTATCTAATTGATCATCTTCTTGGTTTCTATTATCACAATTTATAAAAAGTAATATTATTACTATCTTTAAAATTTTATCTCTTTTTCTAAGCATTTAATTAATAATTTAAAATTTTAATTTAGGGATATATTCTTTGGAATTTAATATTTATTAAAGCGAAATTTATTCCAATATATTAAATTATTCTAAGAAGTACAAGAAAAGATTTTTCATTATATGCAGGATGATAAATATATAAATACTATTTAAAGCAGATTACAATTTACTTAATCAATTAATGTAAATTGCAATCTGCCTTTATTAAAGTTATATTCAATAAAATCTTTATTGATTCAATCCTAATCCAGAAAATATATCTTTAAATTTGTTAGGAACAGTTGTAAACCAAAAGCCAATATCATTATTATTGTATTGCTCTTGCACCATTCGATTTAGATTATCTATTTTGTTTTTATAATCATTTATTTCTTTTTTGTATCTTTCTGATCCCTGACTATCACTCATAGATTTGAATTTAAATTTTCTTAGAGAAAAAGGTCTAAGATTTTTACAATAGTCATATTTTAGCCCTATTAATTTGTGTTTAGATTTTATTCCTTCTTTATCCAAATAGATAGCTGTAGCAATAAAAGTATCAGCTTTTTCATCATATTTAAATGAAATTCCAACATCACAATTTCTATGAATAATGTTGACAATTAAAATCCATTCAATTCCATAATAAGAATTATATTTATCTATAAATACTATAGGAATTAAATTATAATTTCCCCTATTTTGCTTATTTAATTTTTCCAAAGCAATATTCACATATTCTTTCATTACTTTTTGAGTGATAGTTACAGATTTATTTTGTACACTATTTTGATTTTTCTCAGACTTAAAAAGTTTGAGATTAGCCCAATTAATTTTATTAATATCTCCTTTACTAATTTTTCTTTTAAGAAGAAGTTTATCTTTGAACTCTTTATTTTTTCTTGACTTCTTAGGTAAATCCTTATATAAGATCCCATAATCTCTTTTAATTTCACTAGCAGTCATCAGTTTTTCTAATTTGTAAGGATACTTATTGTTTTCTTGCTCTTTAATTATCCCATATAAATTTTTATCATTTTCATTTTTAAGTTCATAGTTAATAATTGCCAACATAAATTTCCCATTTTTCTTATTTATATATTGTTTAGAAAATTTTTGAACCATTTGCATTGCAGTAGTATAATCAAGCCAATAATAGAAATTTGTTTCATCATTAATATTATCTGTAATTTCATTAATCCAATTTAATGTTGATTGTTTATCAATGTAAATATTCCTTTTTGCTCCAATAGGATCAGTTTTAAAATCTAATACATCATATGTTTTTATTACATCGTCCACTATTTCAGTAAGCCATCCATCTTTTTCTTCATCGTAATTATTATCAATATCAGATATTTCATTTTCTGAGTCTTTATAAATTATTTCTGAATTTATATTATTACATTGATTGTTTTGACTTTTTTTAGCTTTAAGTAAAGAATTTTTTAATCTTTTAATACTATCTTGTTGAGAATTTATTTGTTTTTTAAGTATATCTATCTTTTCATCAATTTTATTATTTTCATGACCTTTGAATTTAATTTCTTTAATACATTTTGGTAAGCTCTTAAGTTGACAATTATATTCATCTAATCTAAGGCCTACAAGTCTATGCTTATTTAAAGCATCTTCCCTACTAAGACACATTGCTTCAATCTTCCATTTATTATCATTTATATAATATCTTAAACTTAATCCAAAGTTTAAATTTTGAGATTTTATTTTTATAATTTTTAACCATTCTATCCAATGATTATTATCTTTATTTATTACCATTGGAATTAGAGGAAGATCAACATTACTAAAACACTTCTTAACTTCTTTTATCAATAATTCTTTTGATAAACTAACTGTTATCTCCGGTATTTCATCGATATTTTCATTTTTCTTTTTTATAGATTTAATTTGTGGTAAAGTAAGCCAATCAGTTTCATCTACTACAGATTCTTTAATTACTAATTGTTGAGCTAACTGACTTTGAAAACTTGCCATTTTCCGTGAAGATTGAGGTAATTCCTCTTTTTTAATACGATATTTGTTATAGATTTGTTTTTCATCCAAAAATTCATCTATTTTCCATTCCCATTTTCCGTCTTTAGTTAATTTTTCATCGTCATTAGGAACGATTACTCCATATAATGTTTCATTAGAACTTCCTTTTTTATTTAAGTCATAATTAATAATGCTAATACGTTTTTCATCATCATCATCAAGTAAATAAAAAACATTCATGTGTTTACCATTAAGCTGAAGAGCAGTACTTATATCAGTATAATAATATAATATAAAATCATTACTAAATTCTTCATCAATAATATTACGAAGTTCTGTAATTTTTTCTTTAGGCATATAAATATTTTGATGGGCTCTTGCTGGATACTTTGGTTTAAATTGTTCTTTTTTTAATATTATTATAGTATTGCCTTTAGTTGAATTTTTTTCATCAGGAATTCCTTCTATTCCTTCATTTTCTGATTCATTATATTGATTTTGTAATTCCTTTTCATCATAACTCATGGATTGATTTCTATATGCAGAAACAATCTCAGAATTAGAATAAGAATCATTTGAATTATGTTCTGGTGTTATATTTGAAGGGTTGTTATTAGGAATTACAGTTGCTCCTGTATCAGGAACAATCACTGTTTTTATGTATTCATCTGATGGTGGTTGATTATGTTTATAACAATACTGTAAAATATAAAAAATAAATTCTTCTTCCCGTAAATTAGTAGTATCAACATAATTTGGAATAGGAAAATTATTATTATTATTATTATTCATCCATGTATAAGCACAGTCAGTAGAATCACAATCATCGCCTAATTCTTTTTCAATAGGTAATTCTGGATCATCTAATTCTTCATTCTTTATATAATTTAAAAAAAGACCTATACCTTGATCATTTTTATAATTAGGAGTATTTAATCTGTCATAATACATAGCTAGAGCATCATCTATATTTTTAAATGTAGTTCTGGTTGATAAATTTACATTTGCAATATTTGCTGCTTTATTATTGTTTGGTATATGATTATTTTTCTGCATACCCTTAAAATTATTTTTCCCTGAACATGAAAAAAATATAAATAATGATGCTAGTATGATTAAGTTTATATTAAATTTTTTCATTTTAGTAAGCATTAATGTTAAACAAATTATCAATTTTGATCTCCTTCATAAAATTTATTTTTAAAGCAAAAGATATAGGTCAATTTTTTTAAAATGAACTTCGACGTAATGATAATAAATATATATTTATTTGTTATCATTTTATTATATTAAATTCTTCAATGATAAATTAAGTAGTATTTTTTAGATATTAAATATTTTATGCAGGCAAAAAACAAGGATTGTATTTAATTAAAAGATTAATATTTGTTTAGTATTATTTTCTGATGCTTTAAAGGTATTATAGCCGAATTAATTAATTCATATTTTTTATAAACTTCAGACCTATTGCTATACTTCTTCCATTTGAAGATTAATAAATAATTTGTAAATAATAAATAATTTTCGATATTAGTACAAAATTATTTATATAACAAAATAAATATATTATCATCCTCATCAAGAAAAGAATTATTATCTCAACATAGAAAAGAGAGAGATGGTCGAATAAAAGACAGAATAAAAGTT
>JAAGZN010000164.1 GCA_024206165.1 Bacteroidota bacterium | reverse complement strand
GAGACCGGCCAGGACCCGGGCGTTCCCGACCGCGAGGCCAGGAGCGCCCTGCCCCTGCCCGACCCCGTCGCCGGCGAAGAGGGTCACGTGTCCCGCAAGGTCCACCGCAAGGCTTTCGACGCCTTCATTGCCGACCACGACGACTACTGCCCCGACACTAGCCTTACTTACAACCGCAAGAAGCTGTACGACCTCCTCTATAGCTCGCTGCCTCACTGCATCATACTGGACTACAGTTACAAGCTCAGCCAAGATCCGCACGGTGGCTCCGACCCTCTGATGTCAAAGCCGGCCACCATGCTCCCCGGGGCCCAGATACTCATGGGCCTGTTCCAGCAGGAGCGGGAGTCCGCCCTGAGTAGCTGCTCGGCCACCTATCACTGGAGCTACGGCTATCTCTACACCTCGGCTATCTCGGTCGGCTTCTACGTCATCGTGCGCCTGCTCGTCTGCATGTTCTCGCCCTTGCGCAAGTAAGTGGGTCTGATTTATCATGGCGCACCCACATGCCTTGTCCTCAGGAACGTGAACGACTGGTGGAGGGCCCGGCAGTTGGTGCGCACCCAGACCAACCTGGCCGGCGGGCGCGACGTCTTCGGCTCCGCGTACTCCACCCAGGCGATGGTCTTCCAATTGGCCACACCTGATCCTGACTCGTTGCAGTTTGCTGGTCGCCAGTGATGGCAACGCCGAAACACACCGCTAACTCGTCCATTCTGTACATATTCTGGCTCGTTCCGTTGCGACTCCCTGTCCATCTCTGAGTCTGGGCGCCTTTTCAGACCCCCCAGCCCCAGACGATGGACGCGCTTCAGTTCGTGAGCACAGATCCGCTCGACACTGACGACATCGAGCTCACTCCAGACGAGCTGAACGAGACCGTGGCAGCGGCCAAGGAGGCTAAGAGGCTGCGCCTGGTCAACGCCCTGAACGCCCTCTCCAGCACCCCGGTGGCAGCGCGCCCCCTGGCCATCGCGCACGAAGGCGACGCAACAGGCATCGTCTCCCCAGCGCACTCGCCAGCCCAGCGGCCGCCACTCGACACCGCGTCCTTCGCCAACGCTCGGGCTACGCGGCCTCGGGTGGGTGTCGCATTCTGTGATTTAGAGAACACCTCTGTGTCCCCAGAGTCGTAGTTCGACTGCCGGCTCTGCCGGCCGACCTAGGACCCCGCACTACGTGAGTCCGCCGCTTCTTTGCAGCAAGTGACGCCTCTTTCCAGATCCTGCCTGGCGAGATCGCCCCCAAGAAGCACAAGGTGGCGCTGGAGGACAGGCACCGCAAGGCCCCGATCCCCGAGTGGATCCGCCTCCGGGCGCTCGTCCTCGACAGGCTCGGCACGGTCAAGTGCGGCGACCAATGGCAAGTACTCGTTAGACGAGTGCCCGTTTGCATTGGTTGAACCCGCCTTGTGGTTCAGCTGATACTGCGGTCTCAGGATGCACGCGGCCTTCGCCTCCAAGTCCAACTGCGAGATCCACAAGCTCATCCTCAGCAGCCTCAAGTCGGAGACCGGAGTCAGCAAGGTAAGTGCACACTTTCGGTCCGCTTCTCGTGCCTGACATGCGTCATCCAGCTCATGGAGAACTCTCTGCCGGCGGCCAATGACAGCGGGCCCTCATATCGTCATTCCTACGACATGAGTAGCCTCCTCCTTGCCGACGGTCCCCGCCAGATGGCCGACTACGTGGCACTCAGCCTCGAGCGTCAGATGCGCGACTACCGCTTGCCCGACCAGGCGCTCTTCTTCCGGCTCTCCAAGGGCATCATCAAGAGGCGGTTCATTGTCGAGGACCGTTTCTAGTAAGTTCCTTTGTTGAACTCTGCCGCCGACTCATTCTCCCTGTTTAGCTGTGTCTTCTGCAAGGAGGACAGAGCTCTCCGCGATGATGAGTACGACGCCCAGATCACCGCCCACCTGTTCTGGCACACCAAGCCCCAGGAGAGCCCCATCGAGGACTCCTGGAAGATGGCTTCCCGCGACCAGGTGGGTCGGCGCCTAACCGGCGGCCGGTTTTTTGGTTGAACCCGTCTCTACATGCACTCCCAGGAGGACTTTCTCCCCCTCCTGGACCTGCTGAAGACCGGCGCCACCTCCTATTTCGCCAAGCCGTTCCTACGGAATAGCTACAAGCGGACCTTGTGTATGGTCCGGTGCTTCCTCGGCTACTCCTTCGGGGTGGATGACATGCCCTCCGAGGTCGACGACGCCGCCGAGGAGTCCGCGGGCGCGGGCTCCGTCAGCGACGACGTGTACTACGACGACGAGGAGCTCGCGGCGGTCAACGCCAGCCGTGAGGCGGCGGAGGACCAGTCCGAGGACTAGGTGGCCGCACCGACTTCGGCGCCCGACCTCTGCCCTCCGGCCCCCCGTCCCAACAGCCCTTCATTGGCTGTTTTTATCGCCTTTTATCTGCTTGACAATACATGTACATAACTCATACGGAGCTTCTCATGCATCAGACTCGACTTGAGTCACGACCATATCTATTCAATCCTTAGCCTGTCGACGCACATCTGAACTGATTTGATGCGCATGATCTGTCGTGGCCCACCTCCAATCAATGGAGCCTGGGCTCGTCAGGATGCCACAGTGAGCGGTTTTGGCTTGCTCACTCACTTGACATATAGATATGTGGGAGACGGTCTGGCCGGGCACCTTGCTAGGGCCCCGGATGCAACCCATTCAATATGTGTCCGTTGCACCTACGTTCTGTAGCTACCAGTCAT
>JAAGZN010000163.1 GCA_024206165.1 Bacteroidota bacterium | reverse complement strand
CAGCAGGCCGTTTTCTCCATGATCGAGTGGTTGATTAAAATTCCCGCATAGGAAGAGACACACTCAGCCTCATTGCACAGTGCGGAAAGTTAGTAAAGGCTGCGGTCTTTGGGATTTAATCCAATTAAATGTGAGCCACGACCAACACCCTCCATTTTCTGCTTTATATTGTCTGAAGTTAATGTGACCCCACTTCTCAGGGGACTAACTCAAAATATGCCTTGATTTGAGGTAAATTTGGTCCGAAATCTGGCCGGCATGCCTGGAAATTGGCCAATTGTTCCAGACAAAAAGTGAAATAACTTAAAATGTGCGTTAGTATGCATGTAACACGTTTTCTAGGACCCCAGGTGAATTATTTTTAGTGATTTTTAGAGACCCTCGGTTGCCCTACCCTCACCCTAACACCAGAGATACAATATGCCTGGAAAACAATTAATTTCCAGGCATGCCAGGCATGCCAGGTATGTTCTGACCAGGTCCGAACATGCCCCCAGGTCCCTTACAGAAGCCCAATTGAAGGTCAACTTCAAGGAATGTAAAACAAACCCAGGAGAATTTTTCCCCTGAGGTGTCCAAAATTGGTGTTTCCT
>JAAGZN010000162.1 GCA_024206165.1 Bacteroidota bacterium | reverse complement strand
CTGCCTGTTTGTTGTGTAGTCAATGGCATGGCTGATGGTAGAAGATACCATGTGCAGGTGTTCAAAATACAGGAAACAATACTTTGTATAGTAATGTCAACAAAATGACAGGAGTGGGACTCGAACCAACGCCACCAAAGTGACTGGTGCCTAAAACCAGTGCCTTAGACCACTCGGCCATCCTGTTTGTTTTTTGTGTAGTCAATGGCATGGATGATGGTAGAAGATACCATGTGCAGGTCTTTTAAATACAGGAAACAATACTTTATATAGGAAATGCATCAAAATAACAAAAGTGGGACACGAACCCACGCCATTGAAGTGACTGATGCCTTAAACCAGCACCTCAGACCACTCGGCCATCCTATCTGTATGTTGTATGGTCAATAGCATGGATGATGGTAAAAGATACCATGTGCTGGTGTTCAAAATAAAGGAAACGCTACTTTGTATAGGAATGTCAATAGTGGCGATGATGGTAGAAAATACATGTGCAGGGGTTTCAAATAAAGGAGACAATACTTTGTATAGGAATGTCAATAAAATGAAAGGAGTGGGACTCAAACCTCTCAGCCAAAGTGCCTGGTGCCTTAAACCAGCGGCTCATACCACTCGGCAATCCCGCCT
>JAAGZN010000161.1 GCA_024206165.1 Bacteroidota bacterium | reverse complement strand
ACTAAAGTTTTCAACTATTCACATTAATTTGATGAAGTATGATTTTTTTATGATTTTTATAATTTTATTTTTATAAATTAAATATTAAATAAAAGTGATAATTTATTTGGTAAAGTCATAGAATTCAAGATGTATCTAAAGCCGGTTATTTTCATACAGAAAAGACCGATTATCAGATATTCTTCAAATGGAAGTAGTATATATCCAAAAACAGCTTATATAATAAAGCTTGCATAAGGCTAGTTAATCACAAACTGCATTTTTACATATTCTTTCATAAACCACTAAAACAGTATCTTCAGATTTGATTAGATTTTTTATTTCTTCTTTTGAAACAGTTTCTGTATTTTGGTCATTACAATAAAACCAGTCATTTCCTCTTTTTACATAAGATGTGGCATGATTGCCTCCTCCACCATTATCTTTGACTTGTACAAATCCTGAAGCAACATAATTTAAATCCTCAGTGGTATTAGCATGTTCTTTTGGAATTACGATTTCATAATGTTTGTACGTTATTGAATGTTTTAAATCTTTATCATTATAAACACTTACTACCACCAATACTTCTGGGTCTATAATTTGGAAATGATTAAAAGCACAAGAAATTCTAATATTATCATAATCTTTACCTTCATCTACACAATATGATGTTCTTTTTTTAAGTTTAGATTCTTTGATAATACTAGTTAATTTAAAGTATTTACCTGCTATAGATCCGAATAAAAATTTTAGAAGTAAAGAAGGATCTCTTGGGTCATTCCAATTTCTATGTTTATGATGTTCACATAACCAACCTTTATCTTTTAATAGCTTTAGTAATTCTCTTATATCAGGTTTTTCTATAGATTCTCCTTTTCTTATCTGTTTAATTATTTCATAACATTTTTTGGCTATTTTATCTGAATGAGATTCTTCTTTAAAAATATCATAATATCTCTCAATTGAAGCTAAAACTTGTAATAGAGATATCATATAACAAAAATTGCTCTCATTTTCTATCCCTTTTGGAGGTTTTAATTTTATCTTTTTTACTTTACAGCTATATTTACATGATAATTCAACTGGATCGCCTCCTTCTTTTCTTTGATAATCAATAGATTCATCTTTTGTTTTATCATTACAACTAATATTAAATAAACTTAAAATTATTAAGAAAGATACCTTAAGCTTAAGTTGCAATTTTTTTATTATTAGAAAATATGGAATAGAATTTCTAATACTTATAAAAATATTAAGACCAAGTATTTTGAAATATTCAAATATTAAAAACATTATATTTTTATTTTGAAAACTATCTATAGTATTAATATAATTAAAATTATCATAATTTAAAAATTATGCAAATTAATATTGATAAATTATAATTATTGATATTAATATATAATTAATTTAAAATGTAATATTCTTTGAAAATATATATTTATTAGGTTTAGTTTAATTTAATAGAAATTTAAATTAAATCTTATTAAACTGATTGATATAAATTTATTTTTTATTAATTTCAAAAATTAAATATTTAATTTATCTTTACATAAGTTAAATTATTTTGAGAATTGTTAGAAGAGAATTTTAAAACAACAGATTTATTAAATTATTATTCTACTGATTCATTTTTAAATACAGTCTTATCAAAATTTAAAGAAAATCATTCTATTTATAATAAAAATGATAAATTAGATAAAACATTATATATAAATGGATTAAGTGGAAGTTTATTGTCTGTTATAATTTTATCAGTATATAAAAGTATAAATAGAAGTCAAATAATAATTGCTGAAGATGAAGAAGAAGCTTTATATTTATATACTGACATTTGTAATTTATTAAATGATGAAAAGGTACATTTATTTCCATTAGAAATTGATCAAAATAAATTAATTAGAAATGAAATAGTTAATAATATCATTTTTGGAGAAGAAGAGAATTCAATTTTAATTGCATATCCAGAAGCAATAATTGACAAAATAGATAATCCGATAACTATAAAAAATCAATCTAAAATCCTAAATACCAAAGATAATATTAACTTAACTGAATTATCAGAATGGCTTTTTGCTCAAAAATTTGAAAAAGTAGAAACAGTAATTTCTCCGGGAGAATTTTCTATAAGAGGAGGAATAATAGATATATATTCATATTCGAGACAAGAACCATATCGAATAGAATTATTTGGAAATGAACTTGAAAATATCAAAGTTTTTGATCCAGATTCTCAATTGTCTATTAGTAATGTTTCTAAAGCCACTTTAATAAATACTAATGAAAATACTAAAAGTAATATTAAAGCTTCCTTATTTGAAATATTGCCAAAAGAATCATTGTTATGGATTAAGAAACTTGAAGGAATAAAATCTGTTTTTGGCAAAGATGAAAATAATTACAAAGATTTGTTAGAAAATATCAAAGATTTTGAAAAGATATATTTAAAAAAAATAACTTCCCAAGATAATTCTAACATCATCACTTATAACTCAGAATTACAAACTTCTTATAATAATAATTATGAAATACTAGAAAAAGATTTAGAAAAATATTTTCATGATAATTACAAACTAATAATAGCATCTGAACATTATAAACCTGCAGAGCAAATAAATACAATCTTAAAAGAGAGAAATGAAAATTTAAAACTAAATCTAATAAAAATTGGTTTATATAAAGGATTTATAGATCATCATTTAAAAATAGTTTGTCTAACTGATCATCAAATTTTAGGAAGATATTTTAAAACTAAGCAGTTTAAGAAATTTAATTCAAAAGATGTACTTAGCTTAAAGCATTTATATGAACTAAAAATTGGAGATTATATTATACATATTGACCATGGAATAGGAAAATTTGGAGGAATCAAAAAAATTGATAATAATGGAAAAGAACAAGAAGTTGTAAGATTATTATTCAAAAATAATGATTTGGTTTATGTAAATATTCATAATTTGCATAAGATAGTCAGATATAATGGAAAAGAAGGAGCTAATCCTACATTAAATAAATTAGGATCTTTAGCATGGGATAATAAGAAGAAAAGTATAAAAAAGAAAGTAAAAGATATAGCCGAAGATTTAATCTTATTATATAGCAAAAGAAAAAATAGCAAAGGATTTTCATTCCAAAAAGAAGATACAATGCAAATAGCTTTTGAATCATCTTTTATCTTTGAAGATACTCCAGATCAAGCATTAGCTACAAAAGACGTTAAAAATGATATGGAAAAACCTTATCCAATGGATCGTCTTATTTGTGGAGATGTAGGATTTGGAAAAACAGAGATAGCAATGAGAGCTGCTTTTAAAGCTGTAAATAATGGAAAACAAGTAGGTATTTTAGCTCCAACTACAGTCTTAACTATGCAACATTATAAGTCCTTTATTAAAAGATTTGAAAATTTTCCAATCACCATTGATTATATAAATAGATTTAAAACAAGTAAAGAAACTTCAAAAACAATAAATGAAACAAATGATGGAAAAATAGATATTTTAATTGGTACACATGCTTTAGTAAGCAAAAAAATCAAATTTAAAGATTTAGGTTTATTAATTATTGATGAAGAACAAAAATTTGGAGTTTCAACAAAAGAGCAAATTAAAAAAATAAAAGTTAATATAGATGTTCTAACTATGACAGCTACACCAATTCCTAGAACTCTGCATTTTTCCCTAATGGGAGCTAGAGATTTAAGTATAATTTCTACACCTCCTCCTAATAGGCAACCTATTGACACTCACATAATTACTTTTAAAATAGAAAATATAATTGTAGCAATAAATAAAGAATTAGAAAGAAATGGTCAAGTATTTTTTGTGCATAATAGAGTCAAAAACATTGAAGAAATAGCTAACATGATAAAGCTTCATATTCCAGAATCGAATATAGGTATTGCTCATGGACAGATGGAAGGTAAAAACTTAGAAAATCAAATGATTATGTTTATTGAAGGCAAATATGATATTTTAGTTTCAACCAATATAATTGAATCTGGTTTAGATATTCCTAATGCAAACACAATAATCATAAATGATGCTCATAAATTTGGATTATCAGACCTACATCAAATGCGGGGAAGAGTGGGAAGATCTAATAAAAAAGCTTATTGCTACCTTATATCCCCACCTTTAGATTTAATGACATCAGATGCAAGAAAAAGAATAAATGCTTTAGAAGAGTTTTCTAATATTGGAGATGGCTTTAAAGTAGCTATGAAAGATTTAGATATAAGAGGAGCTGGAAACTTGTTAGGAGGGGAACAAAGTGGTTTTATAGGAGATATTGGATTTGAAATGTATCATAAAATTTTAGATGAAGCAGTTGAAGAATTAAAAGAAACTAAATTTAAAGGATTATTTGAAGATAATACTAAAGCATTTGAGAAAGATTGTTTAATTGAAACTGATTTGCAAATTCTAATTCCTGAAGATTATGTAAAGAGCCAAACTGATAGGATTAATTTATATATGAAAATCGATAAACTTAAAAATCAAAAGGAATTAGAAGAAATGAAAATGAGCTTGATTGATAGATATGGCAAAATACCTTTATCTTTTCTTAAGCTTTTTGAAGTAGTAAAATTGAGATGGTTGGCAAAAAAAATGAAAATTGATAAATTGAAATTAAAAAATGATAACCTTACTTTATACTTAAATAAAAAAAATAATTTTAAAGATTTAGGAATAATAGATAAAGTACTATCTGAAATACAAAATACTCCAAACTTATATTCATTAAAAGAAACTGATAATGAATTAAAAATAACAATTAAAAATATTGACAATATAGATAATGCCTTTAATTGTATGAAAAACTTAAATTCAAAATAATTCTTACTTATTTACTTTATATATTACATATATTCATATAACTATTTTGATTTTGAATAGCAATATTTATGATATTAAAAAAGATTAAGTTATATAGTGCCTGATAGAAAACTCTTAATTTTTAATATTTTAGCATCAAATTTTTATTATCAAAATAGGTTTTCTCATTTTATATCAACATATTTTATTAGTGATAGATACCGATTATATTTTTTCTATAATATTTTATAATATATTCTTAAATGCTTCGTTTTTGGGCATAACAATAACATAATTTTTTAAAGATTTTTTTAGGCACTTTGTTTTAGAGTTATATCACTTCTTTGTTTTTTTCTTAATATTGTTTGACCTATTTTTTGATGATTATACGCTATACAAGCTAGACCTACATAACGATTAAAATTGCTTTCTTTTCGATCTGGGTATCTATTTAAGCCTCTATGTTCTAATTCATTTATATTCGACTCTATCGCACTATGCCTTTTTCTATATTTTACAAATAATTTCTCCTTTTCCTTTCCTTTTTCTTCTTTATTTAATTTTCCTTTTTTAGGCATTATTACTT
>JAAGZN010000160.1 GCA_024206165.1 Bacteroidota bacterium | reverse complement strand
TTTCGTAGCCCCTAGGGGGATAGGCACGTATATAAGGAAATTTAGGGCCTGTTTTAGCCTTCTTTGTGAGCAACTGCACTGTGCACAGAACAAAATCGACAGATATAGCTGCTCGCCGTTCGCTGACTGGATATGGCACAAGGTCCGAAACCAGAAGAGCCAGATATAGCAGAGGTCCTGGCCGAGCTTGATAACCCAGCCGAGATACAGGCTCCTCAGTTTGTAAACCAACCGGCCCTTGCTTTTGAAAACAACATTACCCATGCACCGAGCTCAATCCACCAAACACAACCAGTAAGTTACCTTTTAAAAAAAAGTTGTTAGCTGTACTCTTTCACGCCCAACTAACGTGGCCTTTACAATTTTTAACTGCTTATGGCCTTTCACTAAAATTGCAACACCCCCTCGGGTCCCGTGGGAAGCTTTTCTGAGGGCAGTACACACAATTTTTCAAGCCTATTATCAGCAATATACAAAAAAATACTATAACAGATATCAGGAGTTTGGCTAAGAAATGTACTCTTACTGCAAAATTTTTTTGGCC
>JAAGZN010000159.1 GCA_024206165.1 Bacteroidota bacterium | reverse complement strand
TGCCAAAAAACTGCAAAAAATCTGACCGTGGACGGGCGGACAGTGGACTGGGGCGGACCGTTGACTGGGGTGGACCGTGGCCTGTGGTGGACCGTGGACTGGGGTGGCCCGTGGACTGGGGTGGACCGGAGGGAGGAGCCAAGGAGCTCGCACCGCGGTAGCCTCCTCCATCCCTCCAACTGATGTGCTGTCCAGGTGGCGCCTGGAACCAGCACTCCTCCCAGGAGCAGGAGCCGCCGGGCCGGGGCAGGGACCTCCGTTCCGGCTCCGTCCGGCCCAAGGAGGACCACCGCCGCCGGGACTACGCCGGGCCCCGGGCCGGCAGCTGCATGCCGCTACCTCCCCCACTAACTGCTACCTCCCCCACAAACTGCTACCTCCCCATTTAACCGCTACCTCACCCACAAACTACTACCTTCCCTACAATCCGCTACCTCCCCCACGAACCACTACTTCTCCCACAAACTGCTACCTCCCCCACAAACCGCCACCTCCCCCATGAACTGCTACCTCCCCCACAAACCGCTACCTCCTCCACAAACCGATACCTCCCAAAAAACCGCTACATCCCCCATGAACTGCTACCTTCCCCACGAACCACCACCTCCACAAACCACAACCTCTCCCACAAACTGCTTCCCCCAATAACAGCTACCTCCCCCACAAACCCATGGACACCACAAACTGCGACATCTACCATGAACTGCTACAAACCATTACCTCTCCCACAAACTGCTACCTCCCCCATGAACCAGTACCTTCCGCACCAACTGCTACCTCCCCCACAAACCGCTACCTCTTCCACAAAACACTACCTCCCAAAAAACTCTCCCATGAAACGCTAGCTTCACCACAAACCGCTACCTCTCCCACAAACCACTACCTCCCCCACAAACAGAGACCTCACCTATGAACAGCCACAGCCATGAACCTCCCCACAAACCGCTACCTCCACCACAAACCGCTACCTCGCCCACAAACCACTACCTTCCCCATAAACCGCTACCGGGCCGGGTATCTTTTGCGGCCGAAGGCCGCTTGTTTATTAATGTACTAGAAGTTAGCGCGACCTCCGGTCG
>JAAGZN010000158.1 GCA_024206165.1 Bacteroidota bacterium | reverse complement strand
CATAACATTCTAGGAATCCTTGAGGGAAGGCGGTCATTTTAAGCCCTGGGGACATTCTGGGAAATGAGCCATTGTGACGTAATTGATGACGTCATGTGACCACGGTCACAAAAAACCCAACCTCCGAATATTCGGTTGCAGATCACATCATTGGAAAGAGCATCAAAAACTGAGCAAATAATTGTATTACACTGGTGTTATTTGACTTACCCTTCAAAAGACATAACGTATTGAAATATTCAAAATGGCGGATATAAATTTAGTGTATCCGTCTGTTTGTTTCGACTTTTTCATCGGAATTTAATGAGGGAACGGTTTTTCTTAATTGTTGCTGTATAGAAATGAATAAAACATTTCAATAGGACCCACTAAGTTGAAGTTTAAGCTAAGCTGAATAGAGTTATTGAATTTATGATTAAATTCCATTGTCCGTTTATGGCAGCCAGTTGGCAGACGAATCGTTACTTGAAGAGAAATCATACATTTCCCACGCATTCTCCCGTAGCATTTTCTCCAAATCCTCACCTCTGTCCTTCGTTTCCATCTTGGGTAATGCATGTGCAGTACAGTGAAGGTGTGTAGTACGGTAGAGGATATTCAGTACAGCAGAGGGATATCATCATTACGGCGGAGATATCTTGTGCACGTATACGATGGGATATATTTTCAGTACTGTTAAGTGTATTCAGTACAATAGAAGGATATTCAGTCCAATAGAAGGATATCATCAGTGCGATAGGTTGATACTATAAATACTATGGAGAAATACTGTCGGTAATTGAAAGATATTCAGTGCTAATGAGGGTTATCATCAGTACTGTGGAGAGTATTCAGTACAGTGGAATATAGAT
>JAAGZN010000157.1 GCA_024206165.1 Bacteroidota bacterium | reverse complement strand
GACTTCGTTGATGAGGCGTGGCCGGGGTTAGTCAGGGGGGTGGGGCCGTAGGGATAGTAAACTGTGAATGATAGCAACACGATGTCTGCCTTCCTTATTCATTTAGGACTTGCATTCATATCGAATTAGATTGAATCAAAATATGGAAACAAAGTCTCCAAGATCATATAACCATCGACATACAACCATCAGTTCCAAGACGATATCTGCTATCCCAGGCCTAGTATTGCAGTAGTTGGAGCTTTTTAGTTCCTGCAAAAAAGTCATGGTTATTTTGTTTATCCTGACAGATAACCATTTGTCGATGAAAAGAGATAGCCTAGAAAATTAAAAAATAAAGCCTACAGCAACATGTGTTCCTAGGCAGTCACCCATCCAAGTACTGACATGGCCCGACCCTGCTTAACTTCAGTGATCAGACAAGAACTGGTGTACTCAGTGTGGTATGACCGTAGGCATAGTAAACTGTGAAAAATATTAACAAGATGCTTGCCTTCCTTATCCTTTTAGGACTTATAT
>JAAGZN010000156.1 GCA_024206165.1 Bacteroidota bacterium | reverse complement strand
CCCTATATAAGAGATATATATACTAATCTTATAAAGGGTCGCCTTTTTTGTCAAATGACTTTATCTGTAACTATGCAAAATTTAATCGTTATAAATACTTATAAATGATTAGAAACAGTCTTAAACTATTATAAAAACTCACAATAACCAGTTATAATAGTTGAGTACTGTTTATAATCGTTTATAAGTGTACAATGATTAGAGAGTACCCACCCCCCGCGAGGACTAGAGAGTGCACCACTCCCCTGCGCATTACAATTGTCAAATAACTATATCTGTAACTATGCAAGATTTAAATGGTATAAATACTTATAAACGATTAGAAACAGTCTTAAACTATTATAAAAAGTCACAATAACCGGTTATAAGTGGTTAAAACGATTATATGTTCCATAGTTACAGATAAAGTCATTTGACAAAAAAGGCAACCCTATATAAGAGATATATATACTAATCTTATAAAGGGTAGCCTTTTTTGTCAAATGACTTTATCTGTAACTATGCAATAT
>JAAGZN010000155.1 GCA_024206165.1 Bacteroidota bacterium | reverse complement strand
CAAGGTCTTGTTGCCAGTATTTTGAACACCTGCAGTTGGTATTTTATAACATCCTCTGAGCCATTGATGGTGCGACATACAGGCAGTATGACCGAATGGTCTAAGGTGCTTGTTTAAAAAACCAGTCAATTCGATGGCATGTGTTCGAGTCCCCCTCTTGTCATTCTTTTGACATTCCTATACAAGGTATTGTTGCAAGTATTTTTGACACCTGCACATATCATCATCTAAGATCATCCATAGCATTGATTGTACAATTTATAGGCAGGATTGCCAAGTGGTCTAAGGCGCTGGTTTTAGGCTCCAGTCACTTCAGTTGCGTGGGATTGATTCCAACTCTTGTCATTCTTTCGAAATTCCTATACAAGGTCTTGTTGCCAGTATTTTGAACACCTGCAGTTGGTATTTTATAACATCCTCCGAGCCATTGAGGGTTCGACATACAGGCAGTATGGCCGAGTGGTCGAAGGCGCTGGTTTAAAATCAGTCAAGTCGATGGCATGTGTTCGAGTCCCCCTCTTGTCATTCT
>JAAGZN010000154.1 GCA_024206165.1 Bacteroidota bacterium | reverse complement strand
TGGATAAATGATTATAATTATGATTTTCCACATCAGAGCCTTAATTATTTAACACCTAATCAATATTATCATAAAGAACTTAAAGTTGCTTTATAAAACTCTCCCATTTTTTTCTTGACTAAAAGGGGTACATTACAGTTAAAAATCGTGATAAATATAATTTTATGCCAATTTTAAATTTTAGTTTTTAAAAAATTATTGAATCATAAAAAATATATGTTTGAAAGGATATAATGCTTATCATAAAGTATTTTATGGAAAGAGAGGAGTTTTTATATCTTAAATATATTTTATATGATCTTCTCCCTATTTAATAGACAGAGTTTTAGGTGAAAATTAAAATAGAAAATTAAAGGGGAATGTTCAATAAGACATTTAAAGAATTAAGAGACTTTTCAAGTAACGATGAATATTTAATATATTTAATAAAGTATAATGTACTGAAGATCTTAGACACACAAAAGTTGATAGTGCCAGAGATTCTAAAGGTGGACGGTTTTATTCATGGTGATATTTAATTGTTTTCTGTTGAACAGAATTATCATCCTCTTAATTTGCTAGTCTAAAACCCATAAACGAGCATAGTTCTAAATTGGAGATCATTTTTTTTTTTGTCTTCGGCAGGCTCGTTGACATACTTATTTATAATAAACATTTTAAGAGTGAAATTGCCTACAAGACTAGTTTCTATTCCAATTTCTGCATTAAAAAGATAGCCTTTGTGATCATCAAGCTTAAGGAGGTATTCTGCCGTTTGCCAAAACTTGGATTGAGAATTAAAATGCCAAGCGAGTTTTTCTGATGCTCGATAGGCTGAATCCTGTTTTTCACTTTGATAACGGTATTGCGTGTTTAAATATGAAATTCCATCTTCTAAGTCAAGGGTAATTAGCTCATTGTTGAGCAATGTAATACCAATACCCCCACCGCTAGTCCAGCGTCTTTCGAGGTTAATAGCATTGTCAATTTCGTATTTGGAATTTATCAGCCAGTAAAAAGTATTCGTTAAATATTGATTGTATTGAAAGTCTAAGATATAATTTTCTGTTTCAGAGGTTCCTTCTTTTTTGACAGAATTAGCGGCTGTATTACTATCAAAACTAGCTTTTTCTCCCCAGCGTTTTTTATTTTTATAATTAAAGTTATATTGTTCTATTTCACTATTTCCTTGAGTTAAATTAGTGCCAAAAGAGAGTGACTGGGTTAAATTTTGAGCATTTAATAATTGGAAGTTAACGATAGCAATTAAAAGTATTAAAATAATTCTTCTCATAATTTTTTTTCTCCTTTTAAAATTTTTTTATTTGAGAAAACAGAACGAAATATAATAATCATATTAGGCTAATATCAATTTTTTAAGGCATATTCAAGCAATATTAAGGCGATTTTAATTATCTATATTTGAATTTTTTATTATAGCATTTTTACATTTTAGTTAAAGTTTTATTAAATTTGCTATTTTTTTATATCTTCATTAATTTAAGTGATTTTATTATATTAATATTCTCACTTTTTATAAATTTCTTAATGGGGTACAGTATATTTTAATAAGGACAAAATAGACGTTAATATTTTTGAGGGGACAGTTTATGCTAAAGTTGTAAATATTAATGTTATAGCAGAAAATATTAATATGATTTTTTTATATATGCTGTATAAACAGATTAACGCTTTAGAAAATTCGGTTACTACAATCCTAGCTACGGAAATAGATACTATAGAAGAGATGTATAATAAGTTGATGGTAAATCAGCGGGTTAGTCAGAAGATTAAGCAAATAAAATATATAGATTTATTGCCAGAGAAAATTTTAGATAAAAATAGCAGCATAGAAAAAGATAAAAATAGCAGTCCACCTGAATTATTAAGTATTATCTTCGATAGTGATGGGCATGGATTAACAGTAATCCGAGCATTTAAAAGAGATAAATTTGTCGGTGCTAGTATAAATACTCCTGAACTCCCTAACTATTCTTTAACTCCTCAGTTAGGGTTTAAGATAAAAACAGGTATAAACATTTTAAACAAAGGGATAGGATTAGTTATTCATCAAGAAGCCCCTATTGACAATGTTTTAGGAAAATTAATTAGTCTTATGCCATCTACATGGCTTAAGAAGTTAGAAGAAGAGAATGAACTAAGTCAAGCATATCTTGCACAGATCTCAAGTTTTTTTAGTGCATCTTAATGTTGGTTTTTTATGGTTGAAGTTTAGATGTTGGTTGTTGGTTGAAATATTGACTATTATTTATGCAGGATATTTTCTTGCAAATATAGAGAAATATTATATCCTTGAATATTATTTTGTAATTTAATCATCTTAATGGTCGTCTATTTTTAAAAGACTGAAAGAAATTAATATAATTTTTGAAAAGAATTAGGCGACTGTATGCAGGATTAAGAATTTTTTTTGACCATTAGCAATCTTAATATCTATTTTTTTACTTTTTTCAAAACCTGACTTTGTTTTAAATGTTAAATTTAATTTATATGTCCCAGTATCTACCTTGAGTCTTGCCATATTTATTTGAGCAGGAATGACTCTCCATGATCGGATATCTGCGTCTTCTGTTAAGCTTGCAGTTGTTCTGAGTCCTGCACCTATTAAGAAACCAGCGATATCACTTAGGTTTTCTTGAGATGCTTCTTCTGTCGCACGGATCAAAGCGAATTTGATTGCAGAGCGTGCCATAGCTTTTGCGTAAATTTTTCCTTTTTCATCTTTAAAGTTTTCAAGAGTAATATGTCCAAGGCTTGTTGTTGGCGGCATGATAATATTTTGATTTTCAATAGAAAGTTCCGTTGCATAGATATTATAAGGAGTGTTGGAAAAAGTAGGGACAGAAACAATTATTTGGTCACTAGCAATAATTGAATTCGCTACACGCGAGGCTGTTTCAATATCTTTATCTTCTTGAGTTTCTGATTTGTACGCATTAACATTTGCCCATGCTTTATTAAAGGATACCTCGATAGTATTGGCAATCTTATGTGGGACAAGACCGTTATAGTGAAAAATTATCAATTCAGAATTTTTATTCTTGGGTGTGTAATTTTTTGCTTGTTTTTTGAAATCTTTTTTAAGAGTCCTAATTTCGGAATTAAAACCTAGTTGTTTGCCCATATTAATAGTTGCATCATATAAATCTTGAGGAGCTACAATATTAAAAAATCTTGAATTTTTGTAAAGATAGAGTGCTTTCCTATAGGAAATAAATGCATTATTTGTTTCACCATTAATTTCATAAACTAAACCAGTAATGTATTGTAAGAAAGCATCATCCTTATAAACTTTTTTACTCCAATTATTATTCGTTAAGGTTTTTAGATAATGATTAACTGCCCGTGCTTCAACTGCAGCGGATTCAGCCTGATTTAGTTTTAAATAATTAAGAATTTTAAAGAAATAAAGCATGGAGATTTCAAAAGTTTCGCCGTAATAAGGCTGTATTTTATCATTGACAGCCATGGATGCTGCCGCATTAGATACACTTTTTGTAAAATAGTCATCATAAAGTTTTTTTGCCTCTTTAAAGGCTTCATTGGAGATAGAATAATCACCTGCTAGATGGGCAAAATAGCCCTTATCTAAATAATAAAGTAGCCGACTCTTTTTTTTATAAATTTTATTTTCATTTTTATCGATTAAAGTTAAGGCATTATTATAATTTTGTGCTAAAGAATATTGATTAAGATCATTATAGTAAGATATTAATTTTTTTGAGCTACAGGCGGTTAAACTTGTCAGTAGAAAAATAGAAAATAAAATTTTTTTGATCATTAGATTTTCTCCATATTATTTTTTATTAAAATAAATTTAAATATAGTATATAATAATTGACGAAAATTTGGAGTAAAAAATGATAAAATTAGGAATAAATGTTGATCATGTTGCAACGGTTCGTCAAGCACGGTTAGGAGAATATCCTATTCCACTTGAGCTGGCACTTCTCGCAGAGGATGCAGGTGCGGATAGTATTACTGTTCATTTAAGAGAAGATCGTAGACATATTCAACTTCAAGATGTTTTAGATATGAAAAAACACCTTAAGACTAAACTTAATCTTGAGATGGCTATTGATCAAGATATTATTGATATTGCTTGTGATATTGTCCCACAGGATGTTTGTTTGGTTCCTGAAAAAAGAGCAGAGCTTACAACTGAGGGTGGGCTTAATGTGATTGCTAATAAAGAAAAGCTCATTAATATTATCAAGCGGTTGCAAGATAAAGGTATTTGTGTAAGTCTTTTTATTGACCCGCATAAAGATCAAATTGAAGCAGCGAAAGAGGTGGGAGCTGATGTTGTTGAGTTGCATACAGGAAGATATGCAGAGCGAGCATCAAAGAATGAGTTAGCTAAAATTATAAACGCAGCTGGAGTCGTTTTAAATAATGATTTAATTTTAAATGCTGGACATGGATTAAATTATACGAATGTTCAAGCTATTGCTCAATTAGAAGGGCTCAATGAGCTTAATATTGGTCATAGCATTATTGCTTACTCAATGTATGTCGGTATAAGAGAATCTGTCTCAGCTATGAAAAAGTTAATATCTTGTTAATGAATAAATAATTTAATTAATACACATTAGTTTTTTTTTATACTTGGTAGAATATTTTTGAAAAAAATAAATGATTTTACCTCTTTAAACAACCTAAGTTGATATTGTTAAAATTATTTGTTTGGAGGACAAATATGTGCGGAATTATTGGCTATGTAGGGAAAAGAATTGCAGAAAGAGTGTTAATTGATGCTTTGAAAAAATTGGAATATCGTGGTTATGACTCATCAGGTATTTCTGTTTTCAATGATGGCACCCTTTCTACCTTTAGAAAAGTCGGAAAACTTATTAATTTAGAGAGTGATCTTGCGGAGCGCGCACTTACTTCACGCATAGGTATTGGGCATACAAGGTGGGCTACGCATGGTAAGCCTACTGAACTCAATGCACATCCACATTCTAGCACAAAAAATAAGATAACAGTTGTCCATAATGGAATAATTGAAAATTATTTGGAAATTAAGCAACAACTAGAGAAAGAATGTAATTTTCAATCAGAAACAGATACTGAGGTTATTGCACATTTACTAGAAAAGTGTTATGCGGTAGAGGGTGATTTATTAAAGGCTGTTGCCTGTACGGTTAAAACCCTAAAAGGTTCCTATGCTTTAGCCGTTTTATGTCAAGATAAGTCTAATGAAATAGTTGTCGCTAAGAATTCAAGTCCATTAATCCTTGGATTAGGGAAAGGGGAAATGTTTGTTGCTTCGGATATTACAGCTATTTTAAGTTATACGAATAAAAGCATGGTGTTAGAGGATGGAGATATTGGAGTCATTACAAAAAATACTGTTCAGGTATATGATAAAGAACTTAAGAAAGTAACCCGCGAAATTCGTGAGATTAAATGGGATGCTGTACTGGCTGAAAAAGATGGTTATAAACATTTTATGCTGAAAGAAATCTATGAGCAACCACAGGTTATTGAAGATACTTTGCGTGGGAGAGTTAATCTGGAAGAAAATGATGTTGCATTTGATTATGTTAATTTAAACGAAGAAGATATTAAAAATATTGATCGTGTAGTTATTTTAGCATGCGGGACCTCTTATCATGCAGGGCTTATTGCTAAGTTTCTGATGGAAGATTTGGTGGGAATTCCTTGTGAAGTTGATATTGCATCAGAATTTCGTTACCGTAAGCATTTGAATGTTTTGAATGCTGAAACACTGGTAATTGCTATTAGCCAATCAGGTGAAACTGCAGATACTATTGCAAGCTTTGAGGCAGCCAAGAAAGCTAATGTTAAAAATCTCGTTATTTCTAATGTTATTGATTCTACCCTAGCGCGTAAGTCAGATAATGTGGTTTATACGCGTTGTGGTCCGGAGATTGGAGTTGCCTCAACCAAAGCTTTTACTGCTCAGCTATGTGTTCTTTATTTAGTTGCTATTTTTTTAGGTAAAAAACGCAAATCTATTGATAATGATTTAGTTGCACTTGTTTTAAAGGAATTATTAAAACTTTCTCAAAAAATGTCTCAGGCATTAAAGAATACAAAAGCTATTATGGAAGATTGGGCAAAAAAGTTTCATAAAAAGCATAGTTTTTTATATCTTGGTCGAAATATTAATTACCCAATTGCTTTGGAAGGTGCTTTAAAATTAAAAGAAATCTCATATATTCATGCAGAAGGTTATCCGGCTGGTGAAATGAAGCATGGACCTATTGCTTTGATTGATGAAAATATGCCCGTTTTAACCATTGCAACTCAGTCCTCTGTTTATGATAAGATTGCGGCTAATGTCGAGGAAGCACGGGCTCGTGGGGGAAGAATGTTGGTAATTGCAAGTGAGGGGAATGATAAAATTAGATATCAGTCAGAGTTTGTCGTTTATGTTCCAAAAACAATGGAAATTTTAACCCCAATGTTAAATATTATTCCATTACAATTTTTGTCATATTATATTGCAGAAATAAGAGGCTGTGATGTGGATCAACCACGAAATCTTGCAAAAAGTGTGACAGTGGAGTAGTATAAGTTATGAAAATTAGTGTTATTATTCCAACCTATAATAGAGAAAAAGCTCTGATTAATACTTTGCAATGTCTGTTTGATCAGGATTTTGATGACTATGAAATTATTGTAGTTGATCAAACAATGAAACATGAACGGACGACGCTTATATTTCTAAAAGAAAATAAAGATAAAATTAAATATATTTTTTCTAGTATTCCTAGTGTAACTCATGCTAGAAATCTGGGAATCAAAAAAGCAATAGGCGAGATTCTTGTCTTTATTGATGATGATATCACATGTCAGCAAGATTTTTTGAGAGCACATTATAATACACATTGTGATGGCTACGAAGTAGTTTCAGGTAAAATTTTTGAGGATGGTTCGGAAAATGCTCCTATTTGGATTAGATCATGGCTTAAATATAATGTTTTGATGGGAAAAAAAGACTTAAGAACAAAGACTAACAGTATTACAGGTTGTAACTTTAGTGTTAGAAAGAAAGTTGCAGAGGAAGTTGGTGGTTTTGATGAGGGATTTGTGAAAATTGCTGTTCGTGAGGATTCAGACTTTGGCTATAGATGTTATAAAGCAAAAAAACGAATGGTTTATGACCCAAAAGCAAAGCTTTTTCATCATAGACAGACTTCTGGAGGGGTAGAAACTCATATTAATAATCAATTTTTTGATGACTCATTTTATTTTTGTGAATTCTTATTTGTTTCTAAAAATTTTCTAAAAATTTTCGCGTTTATTTATAAAATACGCTTATATATTATTGCTAAAAGAGAGCTATATAAATTGATTCATAATATGTATAAAAAGGTAATTAAGTAATGCGCATTGGTGTCGATATCGTAGAGATTTCTCGGATCGCTAAGTTTTTGAAAAAACTAGATCAAGTAGACTATAATAAGAATTTGAGTCGTATTTTTTCTCAGGAAGAGATTGTATATTGTTTAGCGAAAAAGCATGATAAAAATAGGAACCAGAGTTTTGCCGTTCGTTTTGCAGCAAAAGAGGCTGTTATTAAGGCTTTAGATGATAAAAAAATTAACTTAAGAGATATTTTTGTAACAAACCTTGAATCTGGAAAACCTCATGTTCATATTAAGAATAAAAATTATCAGGCATTAAACATCGAAATTTCACTTTCGCATTCTAATAAGTACGCGATAGCGATGGTTATTATTTTTTAAGGAGAATTTTAGTGAAAAAAATATTTTTAATAGTTTTTTGTATAGCATTATTTAGTCTAAATGCCTGTGCATTAAAAACGAGTGAGCAAAGAATGGTTGAAATAAAAAAAGGGAGTATTGGCAGTATGAATCCAATTGCAGTTATTAACACAAGTTCTGGGGAAATTAAGGTTGAGCTTTTTAAGGATAAAGCACCTATTACAGCAGGGAATTTTATTAAGCTTGCGGAAGAAGGGTATTATGATGGTTTGATTTTTCACCGTGTAATTAAAGACTTTATGGTTCAAGGCGGTTGCCCAACAGGAACAGGTACTGGTGGGCCTGGCTATCAGATTGAGGATGAGTTTGCCGAAGGCTTGGCACATGATTCAAAAGGTATTTTGTCAATGGCAAATGCTGGACCAAATACAGGTGGGTCACAGTTTTTTATAACACTTGTGCCAACACCATGGTTAGATGGTAAGCATGCAATTTTTGGTAAGATTATTGAAGGTGAGGATGTTTTGAATGCTATCGGAAATACTCAAACAGGAATGATGGATAGACCTGTTAATGAAATTGTTATGAAAACGCTTACTATAGAGAATTAATAATTATTTAAATAGAGAATATTCGAGTCACTATATAATTGGATATAAGAGATTTTTAATGACTATAAATGAGAGAAGAAATTTATAAAAAAATTGACTTTTCTCGTTAATATAGCTATAGTGGTTAGACTAATTTTAAATTTAGTGTTGCCGGGGTGGTGGAATTGGTAGACACAAGGGACTTAAAATCCCTCGGACTTAATTGTCCGTGCCGGTTCAAGTCCGGCCCCCGGCATTTTTTTTAAAATGGAGTATTTTAAATAATTAAAGATTGACACTTTTTATTCGAAGTGTTAAAATAATATTTTACATTTACTTGTAATTAGTCGCGGGGTGGAGCAGTCAGGTAGCTCGTCGGGCTCATAACCCGAAGGTCGTTGGTTCAAATCCAGCCCCCGCAACCAACTCTAACACAAGAGGTCATTTTATGGATAATAATAAAGACCAATCTCAAAACAAGTCTGTGATCCCAAAACAAGCTAAACGAGAAATACCTAAAAAAGAAATAAAAAAATTAGATACGAAAACTATTAATACTTTTCATAAAACAAAGGCTTTTGCAATGCAATATGCTGGTCTTGCGTTTTATTTTTTTGTTTTTCATCTTTTTAATTGGATATTTTTTTATATATTTTGGACTAAGCCTATGATGATTTTAAAGCTGTTTTATTTTGCTATTTTATTTCTGTTTTTTAAGATTTTTTATCTGCCAATAGGGATGTGGTTTTTGAAAAAATATATTGCGGCTAGCGAACTTATTCAGTTATTTAAAGCAAGACAACAGTTTATTTTATTTACAATTTTTTATGGAATTTCTTACATTGGAGCAAGCACTGAATCAAGTCAAGATCCTATTTTTATTTCTTATGTCAGTATTTGCTTTGTTTCACATTTGATTGTCCTTATCATCGTTCACAGAAAGTATCGCAAAGCTTTTAAACAATCTGAGTTTTATGAAGAATTTAATAAACACAAAAAATAAAAAAATTATTCTTGCTTCCCATTCCCCAAGGCGACAAGAACTTTTAAGTGCGCTGGGATTAAATTTTGAGATTATTGTCCCTAGACTTCCAGAATTCTCAACATTACATAAACCTTCAGCAATTGTTAAAGAACTTGCCTTTAATAAAGCTTTGGAAATTAAAAATAAGATTAAAAGTAAAGTCGTTATTATTGCTGCAGATACGCTTGTTTATTGTAGAAAAGAGCTTATTGGTAAACCTAAGACATACAATGATGCAAAATGTATTTTGAAACTTTTAACAGCTAACCCACAATATGTTTACAGTGGTTTTTGTATTTGGGATCTTTATGATAAGCAAGTTTTTAAAGGGTATGATAGAACAAAAGTTTTAATGAATGCAATCCCTGAGGATATACTTGATAAAGTTATTCGTGAAAATATGGATAAAGCTGGCTGTTATGCGATCCAGTCTGAAGATAAACTAGTCAAAAAAATTCAAGGTGATTATTATAATGTTGTTGGTTTACCACTTAAGAAAGTTAGCAGTATTT
The DNA here is from genome assembly GCA_024206165.1 of Bacteroidota bacterium. Classification (GTDB taxonomy): domain Bacteria; phylum Bacteroidota; class Bacteroidia; order Cytophagales; family Amoebophilaceae; genus JAAGZN01. The sequence continues at coordinate 23,843 of JAAGZN010000154.1, read as the reverse complement.
TAGCTAAGGTTTTATCTTAAGGTAATGTATATGATTAAATTTAATAGTGAACTTTTCATTTTATGTATTATTTTTAAGAATAAGACAATAGTTTAGTTTATTTAAAGTCTGTGCTGTTATTGTGATATGCTTAATGTCTTTATTTTTTTTAAAATAGTTTAAGGCAAGACCAATATTTAGCAGAATACTAGATGATCCCATTGAGCCTAAATAATCTTCCGAGTTAATAGATTCTTTAAAGGAATATTTTGCAACTTTATTTGTGCCAAAAACCGTATCAATATTAAGATCAATATCGGCTAATTTAAGGTTTGATCTATCCAAGCAAATATTTAAGCCATTTTCAAACGAATTATCTGAAATATTAATATCTAAAATTTCAGCATATATTTTAGCATTCCGTTGTTTTGCTTTTTTTTCTGTTTCCAGTAAAATTATTGCAGCCCCTTCTGTTATTGCTTTATTTCCATTCGTTTTTTCTTGCATCATTTTTTCTTCATATTTTGATATTTTCTCTGAAGAGCCAACTAAGAATATATCTGTTTTATCTTTTTTGAGTAAGAGTTTTGCAAATAGAATAGATGTAAAAGGACAGTACTGCCCCCAAAATGTTGTTTGTGGTCCTTTTATGTTAAGGTTATTAGAAATATATCCTGAAGTTGCATTAAAAACTGTGTTGGTAAAGTTAATAGCCGGAGTATATTCAAACCCATATTTTAAAGTTTCTAAATATGTTTCTTCAAAAGCTTTCAGGTTCCCCATCCAGTGATTCCATAAAATACCTGTTTTAAAGGGTGAGTAATTGACATCTAATAGAATATTTTTGCTTGCTTTAATAGCAAATTGTGCATTTTGAGGGGCTCGTCTATGTTTCATAAAGTTTTTTTCATGCTTAATTTCTGACATCATGGAGTTTTTAAATTTTATGATTTTTGGTGTTTGAATTTTGTTTTGTTTCTCCATAATTTTACTAAGCTGTTCTTTTGTTCCTGCAAGTGGAGTAAGTCCCTCAAATCCTGTGATTACAATTTTATCTAAATCTTTAGCTAAAGGAGAAGTCCGGATATGGGGTTGAGGATACTTTGAGAATACAATACTTGTATTATTGCCACCAAAAGCTAAGCTATTAGAAATGAAGTGTTCGAAAGAAAAGCATAATGGTTTATTTTTTATGTAATTTAGATCACAGCCAGTACGATTATTTTTAAAGTTTAAAATAGCTGGAATTAAATTTTCATGCATACAGTCAATCATAATAATTGCTTGGATAATACCTGAAGCACCCAAAGTATGCCCGGTCATTGATTTTGTTGAAGTGATTTTTAAGTTTTTTTTGGAAATAGTTAAAAATTTTTGAAAGCAATGTTTAATAGCTAAGGATTCAGCTGCATCATTGGTTAAAGTTCCTGTTCCATGAGCACAGATAACATTAATATCTTCTTTGGGAATTCCAGCGTCTTTAATTGCTTCGTTCATCGTCCGTTTTAAGCTTTCACCTGTTGGATCAGGCGTTGTCATATGATAGGCATCCTCTGAAAAACTTGAGCCTGAAATTTGTGCATAAATTTTATTTTTATTAGTTTTATTAAGTTGCTCAATAATTAGGCAACCAGCGCCTTCTCCTAGTGTAAGTCCCACTTCTGTGGAAAAGGGGGCAGATCCATTTTTGCTTAATGCCTGTAAAGCATTAAACCCACCAAGAGTTGACTGACAAAAAGAGTCAACACCGCAGACAATAGCTAAGTCATATGTTTTTGTTTCAATTAAGTTGGCAGCAAGAATAATCGCATGAGCACTTGCCGTACAAGCTGTTACTATATTAAATTCTGAGCCATGTATGCCAAGTGATCGTTTTAATTTGTCTGAAAGAGTACACTTATCTTTCTGCTTATCTAAAAGATCTGTTTGGCTGTCAAATTCTCTGTAAATTTTTTCTAAAGAAAGATTTTTACCGTTACAAGTTGCAAATATAATAGCACAGTTTTTTCCTTGGAGGGTGACTCCTCTATCTTTAAGAGCTTCTTTAAGAGCAAAATAAGCTAGTTGTTCGACTTTATCTTCAAAAGAATTTTTTTCTTCTTTAGTGAATAAAACTTCCCCACCTATTTGAGAGAAAAGTTTATTAACCTTAGGGATACTCGTTATCTTTTTGAGCGTTTTTTTTGAAGATTTAATACTTATTAATGTTTCTTCTCGCCCTCTGCCAAGAGGAGAAATTATGCCCATCCCTGTTACTACCGCACGACTCATTTAGTAAAATCCTCCATCAATAAAGAGTGAGGTTCCAGTTATATATGAGGCTTTTTCTGAAGCAAGAAAAAGTGCCGCATTCGTAATATCTAAAGGTTTGCCTATTTGTTGTAGCTTTGTAGCTATATTTATTTTTTGGCTAATTTTTTCTGAGATATTTTTAGTCATATCCGTTTTAATCAGTCCTGGGACTATAGTATTTACATTAATATTTAATGCTGCATATTTTTGTGAGAAGAGGCGTGTTATGCCAAGAATAGCACCTTTAGAAGTTGCATAGTTTACCTGTCCTATTTGTCCATAAACACCTGAGATAGAAGAAATATTAATAATAAATGTTTTATTTTCTGTTTTTACTAATAAATTTTTTGCGAGTAAGGAAGTTAAAAAAGTCCCTTTAATATTAACATTAAAAACTTTTTGCCAGTTTTTTTGAGGCATCTGTAGAAAAAGACCATCATAGTTAATGCCTGCATTATTTATGAGAATGTCAAGTTTTCCATATTTTTGCTTGATATTTTTAAAAAGGGTATTCTTAAGAAAAAATTTATCGCAAACTGATCCCTTATAGAGAATAAGTTTCTGTCTATTTTCTATATTTAAAGATTCTATAAGTTTTTCAGCCGCACTTTCATCCCTTGAATAAATAGAAAAAACAGTTGCACCTGTAGCAAGGAATGCTTTCGTTATTTCTAGACCAATTCCTTTTGTGCCACCTGTAATACAAACAACTTTGTTATTATTTATATTTTGTGAGCGTTGATAGTATTTTGAATGATTAGAATTTTTCATATAGATCCTGCTCCCACTGTAAAGACAGTTCCGGAAAGAAGTGAAGTTTTAGCAGTAATAAGTTCTTTTAAAAGAAGCATTAACTCATCAAGTTTTGTTGGTGTTTTTTTAGTTACAATATTGCGCATATTTAAGCCGTAGGTACGTTTTTCAGGTTTTGTAAGCATTTCAGCAATAGGATCAAGACAGATAGCATTAAAGTTTAGGTTAAAAGCATTAAATTCTTTGCTCATAGATTTGACAAAAGAGTGGACTGCCTCATCATAAATTGGGGCGTATTTAAAATCAGTAATATTATGAAGTCTTGAGTTAGTAGTAATAAAGAAGAATTTTGCAGATTTATTGGTATGCACTTGTCTGCTAATAATTATTTGTGTCGTTTGAAATAGTTTATCAAGTTTGGCTATGATAGTATTAATTTCAGATTCTTTTAATGTTTCATTATTAAGATAAGTATTAAAGATAAAAGTATTCTGTTCATTGGTTAAATTTAGACTGGCATTAAAGGTTGTTAAAATTTTTTTACCAATAAGGTTATTCGCATGATCTAAAAAAATCATTCCTGCCAACCTTTTTGTTTTTTTAGAAGTTCGATAATATAGTCCGTAATGGTAATAGGGGTGTAAAAATGTTTGGTCATCGATGCATTACTTTCTAGGGGTAGTTTAATCTGGAATTTTTGTTGGATCCCAATTGCAATTTCTAAGCCATCAACAGAGTCAAGTCCTAAGTCATCTGCTGCAAATATTTGGGTATCATTTTTAATTTCAGTAAGGTCAATTCCTATATCTTCAAGCTTTAAGCGTTTGTAAATAAGCTCTTTTTTAATATACTGCAATATCTGAGGTCTGGTCATCATCAGGGGCTTCTCCTTTTTTTTTAAAGTAAGATATTACTTCTCCATAGCATTTTCGTTTATTTCCATCAAATAAAGAACCAAAAATTTTATAATAGTTATCGGTTAAATAAGGGGATAAGCTAACTTTAATAGTTAATTCTACAGGAGGAGAAATATGGTGTTGTAAAGTAATATCCTTGATTTTTACAAGGTATGTTTCATATTCATTATGCTTTAAATTATTTTTATATGCGACAAGAATTAGTCCTGTTTGAAGCATTATTTCAACGGCAATAACACCTGGAAGAATAGGAAAGTTAGGAAAGTGTCCTGCTAAAATTTTATTTTTTTCAGTAAGATTGAATTTTCCTATAATTTCATTATCAGAAATAATTTCAGCTTGATCTACAAAGATAAAAGGTTTTTGTTGGATAAGAAGTTCCGTAATTTGTTTTTTATTTAGCTTCATAAGTAATTTTTGTATCTGCAACTGCCGCTTGGTTTTTAAACCATTGATTTAGCAGTACATAGCTTTTTTGCGCTTTATATTTTTTCGCATTACCAATAGTGTCTGATTGGAGCTTTATTTCAGTGGGAGTCGTTTTAATAGCGGTTGCAATAAAGTATTTTCCTTTTTCTATTAATATTTTATTTTTTGTTTCTCTTTCAAACTTTTCAGGTGTTTGTTTGATAGCATACTTTAAATTTTTATAGTATAAATTTTTAGAAAATTGACCATTTTGTTGAAAAATAGGATGTTTGGATATCTGTTGTCTGATCTCTGTGTTACTCACAAAATCTCCAATTTTTGAAGTTTCTTGTAACATTAATTTTTCTTGCATTAGACTTTGCAGTGCCTGTTGCTTTAATGTTTTGATTTGTTCTTGAGTTTTTTCTGAGGGATCATTTGATAGTAATATGTTAAATATTCTGATAAATTCTGTAACCTTAATTTTCTCACCATTAACAATTGCAGCAGTATTCCTTTTCTGGGACATGATATAAGTCCCAAAGCCTGCAAACATGCTTATTAAAAATCCAAAAATGATAAGAAAAAGAAAAAATTTCATATTGTTTCTAAGAGTATTCATTAAAGACATCTTATGAAGTAACTCCTGTTTGCATTGTTTCTTTAAGTTTCGTGATTTCATGTGCGAGTTTTTTTTCATTCTTAGCAGGCATTTTAGTTTTTTTTGTCATTTTACAAGTACCTTCAAAAGTAGCACCTTCAGTTAAAGAAATAAGAGGTGCTTCAATATTTCCCGTAATTTTTGAGGTATTCAGAACTTCAAGTTTTTGTAAGCACTTAATATCTCCTGTAACTTCTCCAGAAATAATGAGTATATTTGCTTCTATATTCGAGGTGACGTTGCCTGTTTCGCCAATAATAATTCCTTGTGATTTAATAAACTTTCCTGTGACACGACCATCAATACGAATAGTCCCCTCTCCAGCATCAATATCTCCTGCAAAAAATGTATTTTTTGCAATGAAAGTTTCTATTTTTGGCAGGTTTTTATTATGATTTTTATCTTGTCCCATTTGTTTTCCTTTATTTAATTATTTTTATCTACAAAATTGAGTGGATTTTTGGATTTATTATAGTAACGAATTTCATAGTGAAGATGTGAACCTGTACTGATTCCAGTGTTGCCCATTAACCCAATTCTATCACCTTTTTTTACCTTTTGACCATGCTTAACTAGTATTTTGCTTAGATGACCATAAAGGGTGCTGTATCCATAGCCATGTTTAATTAAGATTAGTTTCCCATACCCACCAAGCCAATTGGCATACTTAACAACTCCGTCAGCAGTGGCAATAATTGGTGTCCCACGACGGTTTGCAATATCAATCCCTTTATGAAGCTCAGTTCTTCCAGAAACAGGATGGACACGGTAGCCAAAAACAGAAGAAATATAACCACCAGATGTTGGCCAAATAGAGGGTTTAGACTTTTCAATATTTTTTTGTTTTTTTATATAAGAATTTATTTCTTTTGCACTTTCAAGTTGTGTGAGAATTTCTTGTCGCATTATTCGTAGCGAAACAGTAAATTCTTTCGGAGAGAAAATTATTTTAGAGTTATTGATTTTTGTTGCAATAATTTCATCAATGACTTTAGGCCCCCCAATAGCATTAGCATCAATGATTGCTTTTTTTTCTTTCATATTAAGGAGGACTCTAAGTTCAGAGTCAATATTCTTTAGTTTTGATAAAAAATTCCTATTTTTTATCAGTTCTTTTGAGAAATACTCTAATTTATTTTCTAGAATAATATTATGCGTGAGAGTGTTAAGGTAGTTAATATGTTTAGTAACAATAAAAAAAGAGGCCATTATAATTATAAATACAAATAAAAAAAAAGAATAAACAACAGAGGTTGGAATAGATAAATTTTTAGGAGTAGCATTAGAATGTGGGATAACAATAAAAGTTAATCGATCTTTTTTGATCTTAGAAAAAAAATTTTTAATATTTTTAATATTCATAAATGTAAAAATCCCATTTCAGTATGTTTTTTATAATTAAATCTTATTTTTTTAAAATTTCAAGTAGGAAATATTATATGCTTTTATCTTTTAGTATTTTTATAGAGTTAAATTTTATAAACTCCTACTTTTAAAGTCAAATAAAAAGATAGTTTTTCGGTAGTGAAATAAATATAATAATCGAATGTCTACATTCTTTAAACTAATTAAAAAATCTAGGAATACTAAGGCGCGCCTTGGAGAGATTAATACTTCACATGGTAAAATTAATACTCCAATTTTTATGCCTGTGGGGACACAAGGTTCTGTTAAATCACTTACAGCAGAAGATATGTCTAACTTAGAAGCAGAAATTATTCTGGCAAATACTTATCATTTATACTTAAGACCTGGCCTCGAAGTTATTAAGAAGGCGGGGGGACTACATAAGTTTATTAATTATAATAGACCTATTTTAACTGATAGTGGTGGATTTCAAGTTTTTAGTTTAGGCGATTTAAGAAAAATCGATAAGAATGGAGTTAAATTTTCTTCACATATTGACGGATCATTGCACTATTTTACCCCAGAGAAAGTTATTGAAATTCAGAGAGTTTTTGGTATTGATATTATGATGTGTTTTGATGAGTGTGTTAAGTATCCTGCAGAATATAAATATGTGAAAGAATCAGTCGATTTGACTACGAGCTGGGCAAAGCGTTGTAAACAAGAATTTCTTAAGGGGAATGATGGCTCTCAATTTTTGTTTGGGATTATTCAGGGTGGAATGTATAACGACCTGCGTAGAAAAAGTTTAAATGACCTTCTAGAGATAGAGTTTGATGGTTATGCAATTGGAGGGCTTAGTGTTGGTGAACCTAAACAAGAAATGTATCAGGTTTTAAATTTTATAACTGATTTTATGCCGCAAGATAAGCCGCGTTATTTTATGGGCTTAGGTTCTCCACTGGATATGTGGGGGGCAGTCGAAGAAGGTGTTGATATGTTTGATTGTGTGATGCCTACTAGAAATGCACGTAATGGTACTCTTTTTACTTCACAAGGGAAAATAAATATTAAGAATGCCCGGTTTAAAAGTGATTTTGAAAAATTAGACACTGAGTGTTTTTGTTATACATGTAGAAACCATTCTAAAGCCTACTTACATCACTTGTTTAGGGCAGGTGAGCTTACAGCTCTTAGATTAAATACTTTACATAATTTATATTTTATGATAAATTTAATGTCTAAAATTAGAAAGTCGATTTTTGAAGATAAATTTTTAGAAGAGAAAAAAATTTTTTTTTTAAAGTACAGTTCTTAGAGAAATATTTTTTATTCAGAACTGAAAATACTTTAAATGCCGCGTTGGTCTAACCGGTTAGGACGCCGCCCTCTCAAGGCTGTCTTTCTCCTCTTATTTTTAAATTTTTGCGGACAAAAGTATGAATAAATATAACACAATTACTGCTATATATAAAATTCTGTAAAGGGTAGTTTTTATTTTTTTGCAGTACTCTATATGATTTTTATTTTTTACATCAGTACATACAAATCTTAAACATTAATTTTATACAAAAAAGGTATTTTTGTTAATCCTGTTTTATATCCAGCTGTAAATAAAAAAGAATCAAGAATAAGAATAACAATAATGGCAACTCACTCAAGAGAGGATTTACAGTATTTACTAGATAATATAATTTTATATGGAGATAAGCTAGAGATTATATAATTAGGGGGGGATATATGTATTGGTTAATATTAATAGGGTTTTTTATTTCTTTTCTACTTACTTTACTTTCAATACAAAAAATTTCTAAAAATAATTTTTTAAAAAACTATTTTATTAGCTTTAATGTAATAATAACAATTTGGTTATTTGTAAACTTTGGTTTTAAATATTTCAATTCTTTTGTGGGGTTTAAATTGGCGTATGCAACAGGAGCATTAGTAGTTATAGCTGCTATCATAATAACATCATCATTTGCTCAACAACATAAAATAAAACATCAAAGACTTTTAGGCTATATTTGCATAGGGATTATTTTTTTTATATTCAGTATGTCTGATCTTTTTTTTAAAGTAAAAGAAAATATTCACTTTGAAAACAGTTTTACTCAATGGTTTATATTGTATGTTTTATTTATGGTTTTTGCATTGGGTTTTATGATTTTTAAGATGCTATATTGTTTGAGAAATTTTAAAGGTCTAATAAAATTACAGGCACAATATATTTTTATGGGAATACTTGCCTTTGGTTTTTTTGCATTTCTTATGAGTTCTTTATCACCATTATTAAAAATTCCACAATTAGCCATTTTAGATACATTCGGAGCAGTTTTGTTTATTGTTTGTATTTTCCATCCCATTATAAAACATAATCTTATGGATATAAACTTAGCTTGGCGTAAAATTCTAAGAGGTGTATTATTTTTTATAATAAAAATATCTTTGTTGGGAGTATTTTTTTTCTTGCTGAGTAAATTAAATACTTTTTCACTATTCACAAATGTTTTAATTGCGGGGTCGCTTTTGATTATTATGGATAGTTTCTATAGTAAAAAATTATTAAAAGTTATTGATGGTTTACTTCTGCACCGATATAAAAAGATTTGGAACAAGCTTGAGAAAATAGTAAAAAGTAAAAATAATAAATATGCGATGGCAGATATAGTCCAAGTTGTTGTTAAAGATGTAGCTAGCGTTTTGAATATCAGGGAGAGTAAATATTATTGTTTGGTGCAAGGTAAATATTTATCTTTTTTTGATCAGAAAGATGAGACAGATGTTGAGCTTATACCTAAAATACTTATTCATTACTTAAATAAATATAAACAATTTATTTATACTTATTATTTGGCTGATAATAATAAAGAGCTTAAAGAATATTTATAGAGCGAAAGCATTGAGCTTTGTTATCCTATTTTTATTTCTAACTCTTTAGTGGGGATAGTCACCTACAGCAATAAAAAAGATAACTCTGTTTATCATAATGAAGATTTAGAATTAGTTTCAGACATTATAAAAAATATTGAAAGTCAGATATCTTTTTTAACACATACAGAAAATAAAGTTCTTAATGATTATAATCTAAAACATCAAAACCAAGTTTTATCAGCTTTAAAATGTTTATCCGAAACTCTAGATATAGATGAGTTACATACTCAGATTGTTGCCTTGATTAATCGTTACCTAAGCTCTGAATATACAGCTATTTATTTATACGATAAGAAAAATGATATTTATGCTTGTAAAGCTTTAAAGCATAGAGGCACAGAAGTTGCTTGTCACAGTATTCATAAAGATAACTATCTGCTGAAATATATTAAACAAAGGAAAACTATGATTGCCTCGAGTGAGATAGAGAGGTGGGCAGGAGAAACCCAATCTTTAGAGTGGAGAGAGGCTGCTAGCCTGACCAAAGATGTTGGAGCGGAACTAGTAGTGCCATTAACTGATATGGATAGCTTATTGGGCTTTATTGTTATTGGCAAGCCTAAAGGGAATGATCCATATGCAGAAAATATGTTGACAATGCTGATGTTTATAGCCGATCGAGTGCAGATTACTTTAAGTAATTTTTTAATAAAAAAGACAGTAGAAATAGATGAGATGACTGGTTTATATAACCGAGCATTTCTAAAAAGACGGTTAAAAGAAGAAATTAAGAATGCCTTAGGATTAGGGACTCCTTTATCACTTTTAATGATAGATATTGATGATTTTAAATGGTTTAATGATAATCATGGCTATGATATTGGGGATATCGTTATCAAGGCTGTAGTTAATGCAATTAAGCTTGTGATTAGACCGACAGATGAGTTTTGTAGGTTTGGAGGAGAGGAGTTTCCTGTGATTGCAATTGGGGCAAACTCAGAAGAGTCAGATATAGTGTCATCTAGAATTTTAGATTCGCTGAGAAATAATCCAGAGATAAAAAAATTATCAGATAAATATAAGAGAAAAATAAGTATTAGTATTGGTACTGGCAGTTTTTAGCCTACTGAGGTTATGAGAAAATTTACGAAGGCAGACATCGAAAGAATTTTAAATTACTTAACGGAGGGGGCAAATAATGCCCTTAAAAGTGCTAAACAACATGGGAAAGACCAAGTCTTTCATGGATCTGAATTTTCAGGGAATGTAGAAGATATTCCTATAGATTTTTTTGATATTAAAATATTAATGATAAGTGATAATAAGCAATACGCAGAAAAATTTAATAGTGATGGTGTAGATATAGAAGTTTATTCTAACAGTAATAGTAATCTGGATAAATGTTTTGCTTATGATATAGTTGCTGTTGAGGTTACAGAAAAAACAGCGGATGTGAAAGAAATAGTAAAAAGTTTACATCATAGAAGTAGAGATGTATTAATAGCTATTATAAGTCCTTTTTCCGAGCATAAGGAGATGACCGTTAAAGCAGGTGGTAGGTTTTTTTTAAGTCCACTGGATATAAGAGAGCTAGAAGAATGGATAGCATATTTAAAGAATAGGAAGTAAAGTATTTATTTTCTCAAGAAGTTTACAAGCATAGGGATATATAGACCTGCAAATAAAGAAAACATTAAACCAAAACCCCACATTAAAATATTATGGGTTTTATCAAAGCGTTTATCCATATCTTTGCGTAACTCAATCATTTCAGTTTTTAACGCTTCTTCGCTGCCAATTTTAGTTATTAGTTCTTTACTTTTTTGATCAAGCCATTTTTCAAAAATATCATTTTCAAACATTCTATGCCCTCATAAAATAAATTATTTTTTATACTATAGCATATTTTCTAAAGTTTTTTTATGCAGGGTGGGAGATTCTATGTCTGGGTATTTTTATGAAATTTATGAGGGAATATATATATAATAACCTCTGAGGCTAACTTATAGCTTTTTTAACTTTCTTCTCTCGTAAACTTTTCCTTAAAAAAAAACGGATAATAAATTATAATAAAACTTACTAAATTTATCTGATTTTTCATTGAGCTAGATTATAATTTATTATGAAAATCAATCTAAAAAGGAGATTTTACATGAGCAGTAAATTAACGGCTGGAGACATTGCTCCAGATTTTACTTTAAAAGATAGCAATGACAAAAATATTTCTTTAAAAGACTATGCGGGTAAGTATATTATTCTTTATTTTTATCCCAAGGATGACACTCCTGGTTGTACCACAGAAGCTATTGATTTTACAGCAAACCTTGATTTTTTTACAGAAAAGAATGCTTTAATCTTTGGTGTTAGTGCCGATTCTGTTGAAAAGCACTGCAAATTTATAAATAAGCATGCTTTAAAGGTCGGGCTTCTAAGTGATGAAGAAAAAGTCGTTTTAGAAAGCTATGATGTTTGGAAGAAAAAAAAGAATTTTAATAAAGAGTACTGGGGGATTGTCCGTAGCACTTTTATAATCGGTCCTGATCAAAAAATTATTAAAGTGTGGAACAGTGTTTCTGCCAAAGGACATGTCGAAAAAGTTAAGGACTTCTTAACAAAAACTATCGGCTAGATAAACTTAGTTTGCTTTTTTTAAAAAGCTAAACTAAATGCCGTAAAAAAATTAAGCAAATAGTTTATGACAATTTATTTGTCTACTTCATATAAAAAATATATTTTCTACTTAATTATCAAAATAAGTAGGAGTAACATAAAAAACAGCTTGGTTTATCTTGCATAGGTTAAGCTTTTCAGCAAAGGAGATAAAAAATGGATTTTTATAAAATACCGCTTAGCTTAGACTCTCAACTTGATAAACTTGAATCAGCGATAGACCAGTTTGTAAATAAAAAGTTAGACCCTATTAAATTTAGAGTTACACGCGTATTGCATGGTGTTTATGAACAGAGAACAAGAGATACTTATATGGTTCGGCTGCGTTGCCCTTCTGGAGGAGTGACGCCCCATCAGTTCAGAGGGATTGGAGAGATTGCAGAAAAGTATACAGGAGAGGATGTGCATGTCACCACTCGTCAAGAATTACAACTCCATTATGTTAAGGTCGAAGATATTTTAGCTGTTCTTAAAGAACTTAAGGAATATGGCATTAGCAGTTTTGGCGGAGGTGGAAATACTGTTAGAAATATTATTACTTCACCTCATGCAGGTATTTTAGAGGGAGAAGCCTTTGATGTCGAGCCTTATGCGATTGCCCTGACAACACGTATGATTGCAGAAGAAGATTCTTCTAATTTGCCAAGAAAATTTAAGATTGCTTTTTCTAGCAATGAGAATGATACGGCTATTACCCAGTCTACTTGCTTAGGTTTTGTCGCTAAATTTAATGATGCAGGGGAGAAAGGTTTTGAGGTTTATGTTTCTGGTGGTATGGGGGGGAATCCTATAATTGGGCATAAACTCCTTGATTTTATTCATGAAAGCAAGGTTTATCATGTTGCTAGAGCATTAAAAACGATGTTTGATCAAAATGGTGACCGCCGAAGAAAATATAAATCAAGGATTAAGTTTTTATGGAAGAAGTTAGGCGAAGATAAGTTTAAAGAATTATTTTTAGCAGAATATAATGTAATTAAGGATGATGAATCTTTAGCCTTAAAATTAGAACCTATTCTGAATGAAGTGAGGGCTACTTCTTTAGCTTCAAAAACAATAACTAGTTCTGAGTTTGAAATTTGGAAACAACGGTTTGTTAAGCCACAAAAACAAGAAGGATTATCTTATATTATGTTGCCATTGGTTCTGGGCGATATTTTAACGGAAGATATTTATAAGTTATGTGATTTTCTAGATCACTTTGGTGATAATGTTTTAAGATGCGACCGCAAACAAAATTTATATTTAAGAAATATTCCTAATAAATATTTAGGGAATGCGTTTGAAGTGATCATGAGTATGGGGAAAACTTTAGCAGATAAACCATTTATAATCAGTAATATGGTGAACTGCACAGGCGCACAAACTTGTAAGTTAGGGATATGTTTGCCAAGAGGTCTTGCCCCAAGGATTAGAGAAAGAGTTTTACAATCTAATTTAGATTTAGATGCTCTCAGCGATTTTAATATTAATATTTCAGGTTGTCCGAATACTTGTGGTATGCATCATGTAGCAGATTTAGGCTTTTTTGGAAAAGCTGCTAGAAATGATGGCAATTTATACCCAGCTTATAATGTTCTTGCTGGAGCAAAAATCGGGAAAGGGAAGACAGAGTATGCCTCTATTTATGGCAATGTTGCTGCACATAATGTCCCTAATTTAGTTTCAGAGTTTTTAGGGGATTATATTCCCAAAAAGGGGCAATATCAAAATTATCAGGAGTACTTAGAAAAAGAAGGGATAGATTTTTTAAAGTCTTTGTGTGATAAATATCATGAAGCACCTAGTTTGGTAGAGGATGCTTCTTATTACACGGATTTTGGAGCTAAGCATCAAATGAACTTGAGTGATATGGGGGAAGGTGAGTGTTCTGCTGGCATGTTTGATATGATTGGCGTTGATAATAAACACATCGCTCGTTTGCAAAAAGAGATTGAAGCTAGTTCTCCTACGGCAAGTAATCTTTATGACCTTTTATATTATTCAGCAAATATGCTTTTAGTTACCCGTGGAGCAGATCCAAAGACTAATAGTGATTCCATGGCTCTTTTTGTCGAGTATTTTATCGACACTAACCTTGTGAGTAAGTCATATAACGATATTATTACTTTAGGAAAATTAGAACTTAAAGAAGAACTCTTAAAGCATGAAGCGAAAGTGTTGGCGCTGGCTAAGGATGTTCAAAATCTTTATGCGAATATGGATGATTCTTTAAAATTTGAAAATGTGAAAGAAGCCAAAAAAGTTAAAGAAACAGACCCTAGTTCTCTTTTAGTCAAGAAAGATTTTCGTGGCGTTGGATGTCCGATGAATTTTGTAAAAGCTAAGGTTGTGCTTGAGACTATGTCTTCCAGTGAGAAGCTAGAACTTTTACTAGATGATGGAGAACCTATTGCGAATGTTCCTGGTTCTTTAAAGGCAGAGGGGCATAGGATTATTTTTCAAAATCAAAATAAAGAAGGATACTGGACTATTTTAGTAGAGAAGGCTTAGTTTTATTTCGCAAGCAGAGGTTCTTTTATTTCCTCTGCTTGCTTATTATTAATAACTAGAACATTAATCTAAAAATTTTTTAAAAATTCCTGACTGTCAACTGTCCCTAACTTACATGTATTGCCTACACATAGATATGCTGTTACTTTATTATCAATTAAAACTTTATCTTTGAACAAGGCTATTTGTTGGTTATTTTTTTCTCCAACTTCAGTAAGCATAATTATTTTATGTGGGATAAACTTTTCTCTGAGAGGATTAAGAAATTTAGTAATTTCTTTTTTAGAGGTCTCAGGAAAAGCGATGACAATCTGTTTGTTCTCTTCTAGGTAATAAAAAAGAGCATTCAGCATTTCTGGGACTAATGCCGGACTTGACTGCATAATTTTGGCAAAGTATTCCATTGCTTTTACTGCTCTTTTTTCATATTTCAAAGAGCCAGTAAAATCCTTAAGCTTTAAAAGATTGAGAATGTGAATAGAATTGCCAGAGGGCGTAGCCGAATCATAATATGGTTTATCCTGAGCAATTAATTTTTCATTTTCTGTACCATTGAGGAAAAACCCGCCAATTTTATCTTCATAGGATTGAGCTAAAATTTCTTCAAGCTCGATAGCTTTCTCTAAATATTGAATTTTATGGCTAGCTTCATAGGTATTGAGTAAGCTTTCAATTAAGAACGCATAATCATCTAAATAGGCAATATGCTTAGCTTTCCCATCTTGGTAAGTATGATAAAGTTTCTGATCTATGAAGAGGTTATCTAAGATAAAACTGAGTGCTTTTTCAGCTATTTTGACATAATCCTGATTATTGAGCACAAACCCAGCTTTTGCATAGGCAGATATTGCGAGGGCATTCCAAGAAGTAATTATTTTATTATCTAGAAGAGGTGCAGGTTTTTCTTTTCTTTTTTTATAAAGTATTTCTTTGGTTTCTTCAATGATATTTTCTAGTTCTTGAGAGGTTATATTAAATTCTTTAGCAATTTTTGCAGGACTTTTTGTAATATTTAAGATATTCCTGCCTTCAAAGTTTCCTGCTTCTGTCATTGTGTAGTATTTAATAAAGATTTCAGCATTTTTAGGGGAAAGAATATTTTTTATTTCAGCGATTTCCCAGGTATAGAAATACCCTTCTTCTAATTTGCCCTCTTGGTTTAAAGTATCCGCATCTTCGGCTGCAAAGAAAACACCGTCTTCAGAGGTCATGTCTCTTTTGATATATTTTAATATTTCCTCAACAATTTTTTTATATGGGGGGTTTTTTGTAAGTTGGTATGCTTCCAAGTAGTCTATAGCAAGCAATGAATTATTATAAAGCATTTTTTCAAAATGAGGGATGAGCCATTTTTCATCTGTAGCATAACGGTGAAATCCACCTCCTATTTGGTCATAGAGCCCACCATTGACCATTTTTTCTAAGGTAATATTAACAATTTTTAAAATTTCTGGATCTTGGTTTTTATCATAAGCCCTGAGCAGCAGTTTTTTGGGGATATGGCTGGGAAATTTTGGCGCAGTTTTTTGCCCTCCATGATTAAGGTCTGCATTATTTTTATAATAAGCAATAGCTTTTTCTATTGTTTGGTAATCAGGAAAGTTTTCTGATGGAGGGATTAAGGAATTATTTTTAATATGTTGGATAATGCTTTCACTATTTTCTTTCATTTCACTAGCTTTATTATGGTAGAATCCATTTAGACTTTGAAGAATATCTAAAAATCCGGGACTCTGGTAGCTTTTTTTAGCAGGAAAATAAGTCCCGCCATAAAATGGTTTCTGTTCGGCTGTTAGCCAAACAGTCATTGGCCAACCTCCACGACCAGTGATAGCCGTAACAACATTCATGTAAACAGCATCTAAATCAGGTCGTTCTTCTCTATCAACCTTAATAGCAAGATAGTTTTTATTGAGGTATTCAGCGATTTCTTCGTTTTCAAAAGATTCTTCTTCCATGACATGACACCAATGACAGGTAGAGTAACCTATACTTAAAAGAATAGGTCTATTGAGTTCTTTTGCTTTGTCAAAGACATCTGCTGTCCATGGGTACCAATTAACAGGGTTATGGGCATGTTGTAAGAGATAGTGACTCGTTTCTAAGAATAGACAATTTGTATATTTGGGAGTGCCATCAGGATTAAAATGTTTTGTCCTTGGTTTATATGATTTGTCTTTTTTTGTTTCATTAATAAGTTTTTGTAATTCTTTTTCCATTTTTTTTCCTTTTTTAATTCCTATGATAAGCAAGAAAATATTGCTAAGTATTAGAGTGTTTTTTTAATGTTTCTATAGAGAATCTCAATAAATATTGTACTCTTTTTTAAGAGATAAACAAGATATTCTTCTTCCCTTTATGAGGGAGTTTGCAAAGATTTTGTTTTTTATTTATAATAAAAAATCATGATGGATAAAATAAAAAAAATAACAACATTAGAGTTAGAATCTGTGATTGGAGAGAATAAATATAAGATTATTGATATTAGAGACAGTAATTCTTATGAAGTTTCTCATCTTCCTGGTGCTAAAAATATGGCTGACCAAGCTCAGCTAGAAAAGTTTATTGCTTCAGAAGATAAATCACAATCAATAATTGTTTGTTGCTATCATGGTTTTAGTAGCCTTGGAGTTGTAGAGCGTCTGGTAGATGAAGGTTTTAAAGATGTTTATAACTTTGAGGGTGGCTTTAATGCTTGGGAACTAAAAAATAAAGAGAGGAAAAAATAATGAGCTTTGATTTTACTGTAACAGATAGAGCAATGAACAAAGTTAAAGATTTATTGGCAGCAGAAAAGGATCAGGATCAACTCCTTTATATTTCTGTTAAAAATGCTGGATGTGCAGGGTTGTCTTATTCCTTAGACTTTTTAAAAGAAGCTGGGAATAATATTTCTGTAGAAAAGGGGGGATTGACAATATTAGTAGATCCTTCCAGCGCAGATTACTTAAATGGCATGACGATTGATTGTAATCTGACAGGAACTTTTTCTTTTGAGAACCCTAATGCCAAGGGTGGTTGTGGCATTTTTTTTAGCGTTTAGTTTTTTCTAAATAATAAAGGCTAAAGAATTAAGAACTTAAACTTTATTTAGGGAGGGTAGCGAGATAAATGCTATCCTCCTTTTATATTTCATTTCTTGATATTCTTACTTATTTACTATCTAATTAATACTTTTTTAATCATTAAAATTTACTTTTATTTCTTCTATTGTTAATCTTAGATATCTTCTACTAGGAGTTTAAAATGGTTAACTTAGATAAAGCAGTTTCAGAAAATATTAGTGGACAATTCTTTGTTGATGATACTTGTATTAACTGTGGTGCATGTCGTCATTATAGCCCCGAAGTTTTTTCTGCTACCGAAACACATTCTTATGTCAAAAAACAACCTTTTACTGAGGCAGAGTTTTTCTCTGCGAAAGAAGCACTTTTGTCCTGTCCTGTGGCTGCTATTGGCAGTAGGGTCAAGCAAGATTTAAAAAATGTTTTAGAGTCATTTCCTAAGCTCATGAGCGACAATATTTATCTTAATGGTTTTAATGATCGTAAAACTTTTGGAGCACATAGTTATTTTATCAAAAATGAGCAGGGGAATTGGCTGATTGATGCTCCTCGTTTTTCGGCGCACCTGATCAAAAAATTTGAGGAAATGGGGGGGATCGATTATATTTTTTTAAGTCATAAGGATGATGTGGGGGATGCTGATAAATATGCGAAGCATTTTCATGCGAAAAGGATCATCCACGAAAAGGATGCGAACGCGGCTCAAGAAGCAGAAATCATTGTCCAAGGTGATAGCTTAGAGATTGATTTAGCCAAAATTTATTGGACTCGAGGTCATACTCTCGGTCATATGGTGATGCTTTGGGATAATAAATATTTATTTACAGGCGATCATTTTTGCTGGAGTTCTAGGTATCAGAAATTTTATGCTTTTAGAACATTTTGTTGGGATTCTTGGGCGGAACAAATAAAAACTGTTGATCTCTTAAAACAATTTACCAAGGTAGAATTTGTTTTCCCCGGTCATGGCAAATGGCATGAAGTCGAAAAAGAGAAGTTTCCTGAAATTATCCAAGAAACTGTTAAATGGATGATTTCTGTGAAATAAATTTTTGATGTTAATAAGTAAAATGGGCTTAAATTTTGAATAATTTAGAAAACAACAACGCTATGATTTATTAGTACCAAAAATAAAGGGGAAAATTTCATGGAAATCAAAAGCATTAAAGAAATCCAAAATATTAGCACATTTAAAGACTTTAAGGGTGGAGATTCTTGTCATTTTAAAAAGTTAACTTTTATTTATGGATTAAATACATATGGAAAAACTACTTTAACAGATATTTGCCAATCTTTAAAAGATAATAATCTTGCCCCTATTAGCTCACGAAAAACAATATCTGACCAAAGTGATAAACAGAAAGTTTTATTTTCAATAAAAGAAAATTCTATAAAGGGAAAAGTTTTAAATTTTAAAAATAATTCATGGGATGAAAATAAAATTGCAAAATATATAGAAGTATTTGGAGAAGACTTTATTGATAAAAACTTATTTACAGGATCCTTTATAAATAGAGAGAATAAGAAAAACTTTACTGAATTTATATTAGGAGAAGAAGGGGTAAATATTGTTAGAGAAATAGAGAAAAAGAAGCAAAGTATAAATAAAGTAAATCAAAATCTCAAAAATGGAATTCCAGAATTTTTAAAAGAAAAAATGAGGAAGAAATAAGAAAATTTTTAGATTTTAATATTAAAGACTTAGATATCAATAATATTGATGCATTACTAACTCAAAAAAAAGAAGAGGAAAACTTAAAAGAGGTAAATAAAATATTAGGCTTATCAGAACCATCCTTCTTTACAATAGTTCCTTTTGACACCATTAATTTATTAACCTTAATCAATGATTCATTGCAAAAAGATTATTCTGATATTGAAGAGAAGATATTGAGAGATCATATTAATAGTAACTTTTCTAATGTCAGTGATGCTCAAAGTTGGATAGAAAAAGGATTTCAATCTTCTAAAGATAAAAATGGTTGTCCTTTTTGTGGGCAAGACTTAAAAAATGCAACAGATTTAATCAAGATTTATTCTTCATATTTTAATCATGAATATCAAACTTTTATAAAAGATATTGAAAAAGAATTATCTACAAAAAAGGATACTTTTTCTAAGGAAGAATTTAGGTGTAAATCAAATTTCCAAACGGTTTTAACAAATGCTTTACAATATAAAGAATTTATAACTGAAAAAGATTTTATAGAAAAATTAGATGAACTAACAAGTTATATTAATAAGTTAGATGAAAAGAATATAAATGACGAAAAAACAAATTTGTTAGAAAATATTAAAATTAAAAATGAAGAGAAAAGCAAAAGACCACATAAAAAAGTTGATATTTTAGATTTTTCTGCATTTGAAAGTAAGGTTAAAGAGTATCAAAAAAATTTAGATTTAATTATAGAAACCATAAAGTTTTTAGTTACTAAAATAAAAGAATTTAAAAAAAAATATAAAAATATAGATAAGATTACAGAAGATATAAATTGTAGAACTACAGAAGTATCTAACTTAAAATACGAAAAATCTAGAATTGAACAAGATGAATCTTGTTGTAATTATAAAAAACAAGAGGAAGAAAAAAAGAATTTAGAGATTAAACATCAGCAACTAAAAAAGGATATGGAACAAAAGCAATCTGATTATCTAACCGATTATTTTGAAAAAATTAATGAATTTTTTAAGTGTTTAGGTGGTCACAAATTTAAATTAGAAAAAGGAAAAAGTAATCAAGGTTATTATCCTGTTTATTTTTTAAAACTAAAATTTAATGACCAAGAAATTCCAAATGAACAATTAAAATATGTTTTTAGTACATCAGATAGACGAGCCTTAGCCTTAGCTATTTTTTGTGCAAAAATAGAGTTAAAAGAAGAATCAGAAAAAGAGAAAACCATTATCATTTTAGATGATCCTATTACAAGTTTTGATGAGAATAGAATTACAAATACAATTAATATTTTAGAAAAAATTTTAAATAATATATCTCAGATAATTATTCTAACTTATTACCCTCACTTTATAAAGAGGTTTTGTGAAATCTCAAACAACAAAAATACAGCATTCATAGAGATAAAGAGTAAGGAGACAACAAGCGTTTTAGCTTGTGCAGAGCTAGCAACCTTTACACAAAGTAAATACGAAGAAATTTTTACTAAAATTGATGGTTTTATTAAAGGAAAACATGAAACTTGTATAAAACACGACTTAAGACCATTTTTGGAGACTTTTTATTTGCCTACATTTTTCATAAACCAATTAAGAGGCACTGAAAAGGATATTTCAAGTTTACAAAAAATGATTGATGCCATTTTTGAAGAAAAACCTGACTCTAAGGCTAGATTTCACGAATTTAGAAAGTCTTTAAATGCAGATGCACATATATTTACATCAACTAATAAATTAGATGTGCAAAATATGGCAAAAGATATGATGAAATTTTTATATTCTTTTGAGTTTACTCAAAAAGAAAATTAACATGCGACAAATATCTGTATTTTTTAAAATGAATAAAGCACTTTTCAATATTAGAGTAACCATAATCATATAGCGGGGTAGTTATGCGAATATATGAAGAAAATCTTTTTTCTACAATCGAAATAAGAAAACCATATTTTGCATTAAAGGAAATAGAAATATCTAAAGATATTCTTAACGCAGAAATTATTCCCGAACAATCTTTAATAAATGAATTTTCTCCTATTACAGCAGGCGAAGCCTCTCGCCATTTAGCAATTTTAGGCAGTTGTAGTCTTGCCCTTAAACCAGAATTAAAAAATAATAAACATTATTTTTTAGCAACAAAAGCAGTGCTGAAAAGAATAGATAATAACCCTCTCCCTTATAAAACTTCTCTTAGATTAGAAGCCTCAAGTGTAACGACAGCAAAACATCAAGGAAAAGCCCACTCAGTCATCAAAACAGATCTAAATGTACCTATTTATTCCTTAGAATGCGACTATCTAATAATGAAAAAAAATATTTTCCAAAGACAATATAAAGATAATAAATTAGAGTTAAGAAATAAAAAAAGAAGAACTTTTGTAGATTATAAAAAATTTATGCCCCTAAGAAAGAACCCTTATAAAACGGAAGATGTTTCAGAAAATATTACTAATATCAAGATAAATGGTAATATTCTCACTGGTAGTCTCAAAAATACTAATGCAGATTTATGTATGGGGCATTTCCCGCAATATCCAGCTATGCCAGTAGCTTTTGTATCGTCCTATTTAGGAATTTTTTTTTGAATATAGCTGTTAACCTAGAGTCTTGGCAGATAAAACAATCGATAATGACTGCTTTTGATTTAGCATTTATTAAAAATAAAATTGATTTTGAAATAATTATAGAAAAACAAATCAATGCTAAATCTTATTTAACAACTTTAAATGCCAAGATAGAGAATAAGATATTTTTAATTTTAGAAACAACTTACTTTAATTAAGGAGGGGGAATATGTTCGGGATTATTGGAAATTGGTTTGTTATCGTTATTACATTTTTAATCATTAGCTATACATTTGTAAGATCTAAAAAAACTAATTTAATTAAATGGTTTTTATTTTTTAATTTATCTGTTGCTCTCTGGTGTTTAGGTCCAATATTAATTAATTTAAATTTTATTCCCTTTGAATATAAAATATGGATACAAAGGTTTTGTTACTTTTTTGGTATTTTTGTCGTTTATGGTTTTATGAAAACTGTTGAATTTTTAGAATGTTTTAATCATTTTCTGTTTATAAAAAAAATAGGCAATATTATTTGTTGTATTTTAGTCATTTTTGTTTTCACACCCTATTTTATTCCGCATTTAACAAAATTACCCAATGGGTTATTCCAAAGTAATTATGCTGTTTTTTATTTTGTTTTCATTGGTTATTTAATTTTTGGTTTTGGCATAGCTTTATATAATCTTTATCTGGGATTTTCCAATAATACTAAGATAGATTTACTAAAAAAGAATCAAATTAAATATATCTTTACGGCGTATGTAATCGAATATTTAGGAGGGGCCGTTTATTTTGTTACAATTTTACGCCTTATTTCTGTATCTACATTTGCGGGCTATTTTGTAGCTATTGGACAGGTAATTGTATTTTATGTAATTATCAATGATAGATTAATTAATATCAAAACAAGTTATCAATATTTTGTAAATTTTATCCTTTACCTTTTAATTGCTTTAGTTATTTTTAGCCCTTTAATAATTTTTTCCAAACAACCGATTTATTCTTTAATTATTCTTTCAATTTCATTTTTAGCTATTCCTTTTCTAGCTCAACAAGTTTTAAACAATAAAAAATTAAATCATAATATTCAAGAAACACAAGAGAGTAACATCCATAATATTTTAAAATGGATAAAAACAAGCATGAATATAAAAGAAGTCTCTTTATTTGTCAAACAAGATGAGAGCCATTTTATTTCTTATACGGATAAAGAAACAATTAAAAATAAAAATATTATAGAATTTTTAAAAAAGACAGAATTACCCTATTTGTTTACAAGGGAACATGAGGAACTAGGCATTAACAATGATTTTATGAATTATGAAATTATTTGTCCTTTATTTGGGAAATCTCAAAACTTAGTAGGAATTTTATTTTTAGGAGAAAAGGAAGGTAGTTTTTATGATAGTATAGACTTAAAAAAGATAGAAACTATAACGAGTACTATTGTGAAATTTGTAAATTTTGAAATTGAGCTAAGAAATAAACAAACAACGACTAATCAATTATATCACAATCAAATAGCAGAAACATTAAAAAGAATTATTGAAATTAAAAACATCAAACAACTTGCTCAAATTGTTCTAAATATTGTTTTAAGGATTACACATTCTAATATAATAGGTTTTTATTTATTAGATAATAATGATAATTTCGTATTAAAACATTCCAAAAACTTAAATTTAAAAATTATGGCAAATAGTGATTCTTTAATTGAAGTTTTAAAACAGAGAAAAAAAATATTAACTATCAAGAATTAAAAAAAATTAGTTTAGAAAGTGATTTTGAATTTACAAAAAAAGCAGTTCTCACTATGGATACTTTAAATATTGAATATGTTTTTCCCATATTTTTAAATAGGTTATTAAGATTTATTGTCATAGGTGAAAATAAAAATAAAATAGCCTATCATGAAATCAATGAGATTAATTTGATTACCTATTCGACTTCAATGGCGATTAAAAATATCAGTCTCAGCATCAAAAACACGAAAGATGCATTGACAAATTTATATACTGTCCCCCATTAAGAAATTTATAAAAAGTGAGAATATTAATATAATAAAATCACTTAAATTAATGGAGGTCCTTTTAAAAAAATGAAAAATAATTACTCCTCTCAAGACAAATTTAATATTGTGCTAGAAGCAC